>JAOAEN010000062.1:4171-7301 GCA_026416775.1 Dehalococcoidales bacterium | reverse complement strand
CTCGTAGGTGTCTCTGCCCCAGAGGTGCCGGCCGTCTCTGATCTGGGCACGCCCGTTATCAATGAGGAGGTAGACGGGGTAATCGGCAACACCGGTAAACAGTATGCCGTCGTAGCCGGAGAACTTGAGGTAAGCCCCGAATGAGCCGCCCGAGTTGGCATCGCCCCAGGTGCCAGTAAGCGGCGACCTGCCGCATACGGTGTACCTCGTGCCGGAGATGGCATCCGTGCCGGTGAGCGGCCCGGTCATGAAGCCGAGGATTGCCTCCTCGCCAAGGGGATTCGTGCCCTTCTTCATCCGGCTGTAGAGCAGTCTTGAGCCGATACCGTACCCCCCGATGAAATCACGACAGAGTTTCTCGCTGAGGGGTTCTTCCCGGATTTCGCGGCTCGTCAGGTTTACATTCAGAATTTTCCCCATGTAGCCTCTTGCCATATTACCTCCATGCTGGTGCTGCCCGGCAGAAGCTGAGGTGCCGGCTGTATCGTTATTATACAAGATTAGCGGTTTCAGGGTAATTTTGCAAAGTGTTCTCTAAGGTACATTTCAGACCCCTTCCGGTCGATTTTTCAGCCCTACTCCATTAATTCCATCTCATACCGGTCTATCTGCGGGACTGACAGGCTTAAAGCCCGGTGTCACCGGAACGGATTGTCTTTTCCCTGGTCAATCGTGTATATTTGGGCAGAAGATTTCTTGCTTTTCAGGGGGGACTATGCTGCTTGAAAACAGGGTTGCGCTCATTACGGGCGGTGCCAAGGGTATCGGGCGTGGTATTGCCATCAGGTTTGCTGCCGAGGGCTGCGATGTGGCGGTAAACGCGTTGCATCCCGAGGGGGCACAGAAGGTGGCTGAAGAAGTCCGCGTCCTCGGGCGGCGTGCCATCGCCATCGGGGCGGATGTGGCAAAGAGCTCCGAGGTTGAGGCGATGGTGGCAAGGGTGCTCGGTGAGTTCGGCAGGATTGATATCCTGGTCAATAACGCCGGGGGCACCGGAGCGGCGAAAGACACGCCCGTTGAGGATACGCCCGAAGATGTCTGGGACAGGATCGTGGACGTGAACCTCAAGGGGCAGTTCCTCTGCTGCCGGGCAGTGGTGCCCCACATGAAGAAGAACCGCTATGGTAAGATCATCAATGTGTCCTCGATGGGGGCAATCCATCCTCCGGCGCCGCTTGCCCATTACCATGCTGCCAAGGGGGGTGTGCTCGCCCTCACGAAAAACCTTGCCTTTGAGCTTGCCACTTTCAATATCACCGTCAATGCCATTCTTCCCGGGCCGATAAAGTCCGAGTTTTTCAACGAGATGCTCAGGTCAATGAGCAGGGAAGAAGGCGAGGCATTTTTCCGGATGCTGGCGAAAAAAGTGCCGATGCAGCGGATGGGCACTCCCGAAGAAGTCGCCGGGGTAGCGCTCTTTCTTGCCTCCGATCTTTCCTCGTATGTGACCGGGGAGGCAATATGCTGCGGCGGAGGGCTACCGCTTTCGCCGTATGAAGGCTAGTGCGCCAGGAGGGATTCGAACCCACGACCCCCGGTTCCGAAGACCGGTGCTCTAGTCCGCTGAGCTACAGGCGCACGCTCAGCTCAATTATAGCATGCGGGAGAAAATGCGGATAGCCCTTCAAACGCCCGGAAGGGTAAACCGGTAAGGGTGGGTGGAGGGATTCGAACCCTCGATCTTCAGGGCCACAACCTGACGCCTTAGTCCCCTCGGCTACACCCACCACCCGAAAGAATTATAGCGGAAAACGGGATTACATTCAAACGTCGGGTTATTTCTCGGTGAACTCCACCACCGTGATACCTTCGCCGCCTTCGTGCGGGTCTCCCGGGCGGAAGGACTTTACCAGAGGGTGTTTTGCCGCTATCCGGCGCACCAGTTGCCTCAGGGTGCCGGTGCCCTTACCGTGGACTATCTTCACCTGAAGGTACCCTGCAGTGTAGGCATCGTGGAGGAAGTCCTCAAGGCGGATGAGGGCCTCGTCCACGGTGAGGTGGCGCAGGTGCAGCTCATCGGGCGGATGGTCCCTGCCGGTTCTATCCTGTACGTGCATTGCCCAGAATGAATTTTATCACAGTACGGAGGAGGACTGTCCAGAAAGCGTACCCGTGCCCGCTACCCGTTATGGTAAAATATTAATGAGGGTATCTGTTATGCCAGCCAGTGCCATCATCATCAGGGGGGCGCGCGAGCACAATTTAAAGAATATTGATGTTACTATCCCGCGGGACAGGCTCGTCGTGATTACCGGTGTTTCCGGGTCCGGCAAGAGCAGTCTTGCGTTTGATACCATTTATGCCGAGGGGCAGCGCCGTTATGTGGAGTCCCTTTCGGCATATGCCCGCCAGTTCCTCGGCAGGATGGAGAAGCCGGACGTTGACTATATTGAGGGCTTAAGCCCGGCGGTTTCCATTGACCAGAAGGGGCCAAGCAAGAACCCACGCTCCACGGTGGGTACCGTCACCGAGATTTACGATTACCTGCGCCTGCTCTTCGCACGGGTGGGTCACCCGCACTGTCCCAGGTGCGGGCGTGAGATCCGCATGCAGACGGTGCAGCAGATCGTGGATGCCATCATGAGCTTGCCAGCGCGCAGCCGCATCATGATCCTTGCCCCGGTGGTGCGCGACCGCAAGGGTGAGTACCAGTCGCTTTTCAATGACCTGCGCCGCCAGGGTTATGCGCGCGTTCGCGTTGACGGGGAGATCCGCGATCTCTCGGAGGACATCCAGCTTGATAAGAACAGGAAACACTCCATCGCGGTGGTGGTTGATCGGCTCGTTATCGGCGACAGTGCCGACCGCAGCCGTGTGGCGGATTCGGTGGAAACGGCGCTTAAGGTCGGGAGCGGGGTGGTGCTTGTCTCGGTCATCGGGGGCGAAGAGCTGCTCTTCTCCGAGCAGTTTGCCTGCCCCGAATGCGGGATAAGTCTGGGGGAGATCGCCCCACGCACGTTCAGCTTCAACAGCCCGCACGGCGCCTGTCCCGCCTGTACCGGGCTTGGTTTCCGGCTTGAGATTGACCCTGACCTTGTGCTGAACAGGGAACTCTCCGTCATGGAGGGTGCCATCCGCCCATGGCAGATGCACAACTGGTACCTCTGGCGGCTGGAGCCGCTGGCGCGGC
>JAOAEN010000062.1:0-4161 GCA_026416775.1 Dehalococcoidales bacterium | reverse complement strand
GACGGTGAGCAGCGCACCTACCGCAACCGCTTCGGGAGGCTCGTGCGCATTTCCGATGGCTTTGAAGGTGTTATCCCCAATTTGGAGAGGCTTTACCACGAGAGCGAATCGGAGATGACGCGCGAGAACATCGAGCGCTACATGGTCTCACGTCCCTGCCTTGCCTGCAACGGCAAACGCCTGAAGCCCGAATCATTGGCGGTGACCATCGGCGGGATGAACATCATGGACGTTTCGGCACTTTCCGTTGCCCGGGCGCTGGAGTGGGTGGACGAGATTAACGCTAAGGTCCTCACCGAGCGGGAGAAAATGATTGCCGCCCAGGTCCTCAAGGAGATCAAGACACGCCTCGGGTTTTTGCGGGACGTGGGGCTGGAATACCTCACCACCGATCGTGCTTCCATGACGCTTTCCGGCGGCGAGTCCCAGCGTATCCGCCTTGCCACCCAGATCGGGAGCGGGCTTGTCGGCGTTCTCTATGTCTGCGATGAACCGACGGTAGGGCTGCACCCGGCAGACGACTACCGCCTCATCCGCACGATGCAGCGCCTGCGCGACCTTGGAAACACCATCATCGTTGTGGAGCATGACGAGGCGATGATGCGGGCTGCCGATCACATCATTGACATGGGGCCGGGTGCCGGCGAGCACGGCGGCTATGTCGTGGCCACGGGCACCATTGAAGACATCATGAAGTGCCCCCAGTCGCTCACCGGGCAGTATCTTTCCGGTGCCAGGAAAATACCCATGCCGGAGAAGCGTCGTCCCGGTAACGGCAGGGAGCTCGTCATCAAGGGGGCGCGGCAGAACAACCTCAAGAACATTGATGTTGCCATTCCACTGGGAAGGTTCGTCTGCGTTACGGGGGTTTCCGGCTCGGGCAAGAGCACGCTTATTGATGAGATCCTCTACCGGAGGCTTGCCCAGGTCTTCTACCATGCCAAGGAAAAGCCCGGGGAATGCGATGCCATTCTCGGCGTGGAGCACATTGATAAGGTGATCAACATTGACCAGTCACCCATCGGGCGCACGCCACGCTCCAACCCCGCCACCTATACCGGGGCTTTTACCCCCATCCGCGAGCTTTTTGCCACCGTGCCGGAGGCAAGGATGCGCGGCTACGGTCCGGGGCGTTTTTCCTTCAACGTCAAGGGCGGACGCTGCGAGGCATGCCGCGGCGAGGGCTACATCCAGATTGAAATGCAGTTCCTGCCGGATGTTACCGTCCCCTGCGAGGTGTGTAAGGGCAAGCGCTATAACCGCGAGGCACTGGAAATCAGGTTCAAGGGCAAGAACATCGCCGAGGTGCTGGACATGACCGTCTCGCAGGCACTTGATTTCTTCGGGAGCTTTCCGCGCGTGAGGAACAAGCTTGAGACCCTGAGCGATGTGGGGCTGGGTTATATCCGCCTGGGGCAGCCGGCAACCACGCTTTCCGGCGGTGAGGCGCAACGTGTCAAGCTGGCGGCGGAGCTTTCCCGCCGCTCCACGGGAAGCACGCTCTACATCCTCGACGAGCCGACCACCGGGCTTTCCTTTGATGACGTGGCGGCACTCCTGCGGGTGCTCCAGCGTCTCGTTGACTGGGGGAATACCGTGGTGGTCATCGAGCACCACCTTGATGTAATGAAGAACGCCGACTGGATTATTGACCTCGGTCCCGGGGCGGGGGACAAGGGGGGCTACGTGGTTGCCACGGGTACGCCGGAAGACATCGCCGCCAACCCGGACTCGCTCACGGGCCAGTATCTGAAGAAGGTGCTTGAGGTATCTTCCCCCGCCGTCATCTAGGGCGGACCTGCGGTTTGCATCTGCATCCGGTTGATCTAATTTTATGCTCGCCTCTTTGACCGCGCTCTCAGGTGGTTTTATCCGGGATCGACACACCCGATTGTGTAAGAGGACGTGTCCGGATAAAAGCAATTTTCCAGTACATTGACATAAGATAAAACCCGCCTCCGTCGTTTCTGTTTTTTTATTTTGCTGCGGGCTATAAGGTCGGCAGTCAGGCGTGCTATAATAGGAGTGCATGATGCTAACGTGAGGAGACTCGGGTTTTTTTATGTTTACGGATGAACTAAAGGTTTTCAGCGGTAGGGCCCATCCCGAACTTGCGAGGGCCATTGTGGATTACCTCGGTATCCCGCTCGGCAGGATGGAGGTCATGCAGTTTTCCAATGAGAACACCTTTGTCCGTGTTCTGGAAAACGTGCGCGAGCGTGATGTGTTCATCGTCCAGCCGATGTCATCGCCGGTGAATAGCAACCTGATGGAGCTGCTCATCATCATCGATGCCATGAAGCGGGCTTCCGCCCGGCGCATCACGGCGGTGGTGCCGTATTACGCCTACGGGCGCAGCGATAAGAAGGACCAGCCACGCGTGCCCATCACCGCCCGGCTGGTGGCGGACCTCATCACGGTTGCCGGGGCACACAGGCTGCTCACCGTTGACCTGCACAAGCCCCAGATCCAGGGGTTTTTCAGCATCCCGGTGGATGAGCTCACCGCTTTCTACCTGCTTTCGGATCACTTCATGAAGAAGAAGATCAGGAACCTCGTGGTGGTGGCTACCGATTTCGGCATCACCAAGCAGGCAAGGGATATCGCGGCGCGGATGGGGGTGCCCCTTGCCATCATCGAGAAGCGGCGGCTGGGCAATGACGACCGCACGGAGACGCTCACCGTCATCGGCGATGTGGCGGACAGGGCATGTCTCGTCGTGGATGAGGAGATAGATACCGCCGGCTCTCTGGTCGGTGTTGTCAGTGCCCTTCTTGAAAGGGGGGCGGACGAGGTCTATGCCTGCAGCACTCACGCCATTTTCTCCGGTCCGGCAATTGAAAGGATTGCGGCAAGCCCGGTAAAGGAAGTCGTCGTTACGGATACGGTGCCGGTGCCGCCGCACAAGAGGCTGGAGAAGATCACCGTGCTTTCTATGGCGCCGCTCCTCGGGGAGGCGATCCGGCGCATTCATACGGGGCAATCGGTGGGGGCACTGTTTGCGTAAGACGGAAAAGCTGGTGGCAGTCTATCGTGCCCGCAATACGATGGAGGCACAGGTCATCAAAGGGCTTCTTGAGAGCTTTGCGGTGCCATGCGTGCTGAAGTCCAACGCTGCCTCTTCCGTGCATTTCTTCACCGTGGACGGCATGGCGGAAACGGAAGTGATGGTGCCGGAGGCTTTGGCGGAGGTGGCGCGGGGGCTTATTCAGGGGTGATGTGATGTTCAAGATTCTGGGCAATCTTCTCGATTCCAATGAAAAGGAACTGAGGCGCCTTAAACCCCTGGTTGACCGCATCAATGCCCTTGAGCCGTCCTTTGAGAAGCTGAGTGCCGGGGAGATGAGGGCCAGGACCCAGGAGTTCAGGGAAAAGATAGCACAGGCAACCGCTGCCACCCGCCGTGAGCTCGAAGAGGCCCGCCGTGAGCTTGATGAACTCCGCCGTCATGCCGGTTCCGCCACCTGGGAAGTTGAGAAGGATGAGACTTCCCGCCGCAGCCGTGAGCTTGAGGAAAAGATCAAGCGCCTTGAAGCAGGAGCAAGGCGGGTAGAAGAAGAGGCACTCAACGAGATCCTGCCCGAGGCATTTGCCCTCGTCCGCGAGGCTGCCAAAAGGACGCTCGGTCAGCGCCATTACGATGTCCAGCTCATGGGGGGCATCGTCCTGCACCAGGGGAAGATCGCCGAGATGAAGACGGGTGAAGGCAAGACCCTGGTAGCTACCCTCCCGCTCTATCTGAACTCGCTCACCGGACGGGGCGTGCATCTGGTTACGGTGAACGACTACCTTGCCCGCCGCGACCCCTACTGGATGGGACCGATCTATCATGCCCTCGGGGTGAGTGTTGCCAGCATCTACCCGATGCAGAGCCCGGACGAGCATACTCCTGCCCGGCTTTACGACCCTGCCTATGATTCGGGGAGGGAAAACGACCGCTGGCGGCATTTCCGTCCCATCAGCCGCAGGGAAGCCTATCAGGCGGATATCACCTACGGCACCTCGGCAGAATTCGGCTTTGATTACCTGCGCGATAACATGGTTACCGATCTTTCCCAGTGCGTGCAGCGCCCGCTCTTCTACGCCATCGTGGACGAGGTGGACAACCTTCTTATTGACGAGGCGCGCACCCCGCTTATCATCAGCGGTCCGGCGGAGGAT
>JAOAEN010000061.1 GCA_026416775.1 Dehalococcoidales bacterium | reverse complement strand
AGATGTGTATAAGAGACAGATGCAGGCCTCCTCCTGTACCCCGCCGGAATCGGTAAGCACGAGCTTCGCATTGCTTTCAAGCTGGAGGAAGGAAAAGTAGTCGACGGGGTCAATGATGGTGATTTTCCCGGGCTTGCGCTCCAGATTTGCCAGAAGCCTGCGGCTGCGCGGATGGGCCGGATAGACTACCGGAAGCCCGGACTTTTCCGCAAGGCTTTCCAGCCCATCGATGATTGCCTTGAAACGCGAAGGATCAACCGTGTTCTCCTGACGGTGCAGCGTAACGAGAAAATATCTCCCCGCCAGCAATCCGAAGCGCGTGCCGATGTCCACACGGCGGCGCGCCAGTTCAAGGTTCTGGTAGACCGCATCAACGATGGTATTCCCGGTAACGAATATCTTCTTCCGGTTGATACCTTCGACAAGCAGGGTCTCCTGCGCCTTGGGTGTCGGGGCGAAGAGCAGCTCGGCGATATGGTCGGTAATGATGCGGTTTATCTCCTCCGGCATGCGGCGGTCGTAGGAACGCAGTCCCGCCTCCACGTGCCCCACCGCGATCCCCAGCTTCACCGCGGCAAGTGCCCCGGCAAGCACGCTGTTTGTGTCCCCTTCCACGAGCACGATGTCCGGGCGCCGTGCGGTGAGCACTTTCTCGATGCCGGTGAGCATGCGGGCGGTCTCCTCGGCATGGGTACCCGAGCCGGCTTCAAGGTTGTAATCGGGAAGGGGCAGTTCGAGCTGTTCAAAAAAGACCCTGTCCAGCTCGTAGGAATAGTGCTGACCGGTGTGCAGGGTAAAAAAGTCCAGCTTTCTTGTCCGGAGGCACTTCAGGATGGGTGCCATCTTGATGATTTCCGGGCGGGTACCGAGGATAACTGCGATCTTCATGCGGAAGCCTGCTTTCTCCGGGCCATCATAACAGATGGGCCCAGAAGCCTGGGACCGGCGGAATTAGAAACCCGAAAGGTGAATACGGCGCAAGCACTTGCCCCAATTATAGCCAAACGTCCTGTCTCCATCAAGGTAGTTCTCTAAGTGAAGAGGGGCACGGAGGGTTGAGAAGCAAATATAATATAAACCCGAGCGGTGCTGATTGCCGACCGGGCTGATTTCTGTTAAGATGGTAATAGCCGCTAGGGGTGCTTGGGGCTGAGAGCCCCGGAGGCATCGGGGCGACCCTTGGAACCTGAACTCGGTAATGCGAGCGTAGGGAAGCGGCCTCTCTCTGGCCAGGGGTCATCCAGCCCCTGGTTTATTGTTTTTCGGGGGGTGGTTCTATGACGCAGCTTGAAATAGCAAGGCGGGGGGATATTTCGCCACAGATGGTGGCAGTGGCATCTGCCGAGGGGACGGATGCCGAGGTTATCCGGGAGCGTCTGGCGAGGGGAACAGTGGTCATCCCGCAGAATGTGGGACACGCGGACATAGTTCCCTGCGGGATCGGGGAAGGGCTTGCTACCAAGGTCAATGCCAATATCGGCACATCTTCTGATTACGGCAGCATTGAGACCGAGCTGGAAAAGCTCCGTGTTGCCATCGCTGCCGGGGCGGATACCGTTATGGACCTGAGCACCGGTGGCGATATCGGCGCCATCCGCCGTGCTATCCTTGCCGCAAGCAAAAGGCCTGTCGGCACGGTGCCGATATACCAGGCGGCGGTGAGTGCGATTGAGAAATACGGCGCCATTGTCAAGATGGATGTTGAGGACATTTTTGCGGCAATTGAGGAAAATGCCCGCGACGGCGTGGACTTCGTCACCGTGCACTGCGGGGTGACCCAGTCAGCCATTGCCCGGCTCAAGAAGCAGGGAAGGACGACCGATATCGTCTCGCGTGGCGGTGCCTTTACCATCGCCTGGATGCTGCACCACGAGAAGGAAAACCCGCTCTATGAGTATTACGACCGTCTTCTTGATATCGCGCGCCATTACGATGTTACTTTGAGCCTCGGCGACGGGATGCGTCCCGGCAGCCTTGCCGATGCCACCGACCGTCCCCAGATTGAGGAGCTCCTTACCCTCGGGGAGCTTGTGGAGCGGGCACGGGATGCCGGCGTGCAGGTGATGGTGGAAGGTCCGGGTCATATCCCGCTCGACCAGATCGAGACGAACATGCGCCTTCAAAAGTCCATCTGCAGGGGGGCACCGTTCTACGTCCTCGGCCCGCTCGTTACCGATATTGCCGCCGGCTATGACCATATCACCAGTGCCATCGGCGGGGCGATCGCCGCCATGCACGGGGCGGATTTTCTCTGTTACGTGACTCCTTCGGAACATCTCGGTATCCCGGATGCCGGAGACGTGCGGGAAGGGGTCATTGCGGCGCGCATCGCCGCCCACGCGGCCGATATTGTTAAGGGTGTAAGAGGTGCCCGCGAGCGCGACCGTCAGATGTCGCTGGCGCGCAAGCGGCTGGACTGGGAAAAGCAGGCAGAGCTGAGTCTTGACCCGGAGAAGTTCCGGGAAGTACGTTCGAGACGTACCTCCTCAAGCCCTGCCTGCAGCATGTGCGGGAAGTACTGCGCGATGGAACTGGTCAGCAAATACCTCGGGGTAAGTGCCAGCCGCTGCTAGTCCGTTGTCTATCTAAGCCCTGCGGGCCTTCTTTCTCAGGTAGATCAGCCAGTACACCAGTCCGACGAAGAAGACCCCGCCGATGATGTTGCCGATCGTTACGGGGATGAGGTTGTGCACGAAGAACCTGCCCCATGTAAGGCTGCTGTAGTCGGCGGCAGTCTTTCCGACCGCCTGCCAGAAGGATTCCGCCGCCCCGCTCTTTACCATAAGGCCGAAGGGAATGAAATACATGTTCGCCACGCTGTGCTCGAAGCCGGCAGCAACGAACCCTGCGATGGGGAAGACGATCGCCGAAATCCTGCCGATGGTGGTGCGAGCGCTGTAGGTGAGCCAGACCGCCATACAGACCATGGCGTTACAGAGAATCCCGAGGATGATTGCCTGCACGAAGCCGAGGTTCACCTTGAATGAGGCGATGTTCAGAGCGGTTACTCCGATGCCCCCGGATGCCATCTCATAGTGCTTGCCCCAGAAGACCACCGCTGCGGTTGCCACCGCGCCGATAAAGTTACCGATGTACACGATCGCCCAGTTGCGCAGTACCTTGAGCGTGGAAAGCTTGCGGCTTGCCCAGGCCATGACGATGAGGTTGTTGCCGGTGAAAAGCTCTGCCCCGCCAACCACTACAAGGATAAGCCCCAGACTGAAGACGAACCCGCCGATTACCCGCCCCAGCCCCCACGGCATGGCAACACCGCCGATGCTTGTCTGGGATACGGTGAAGAACATGGCACCAAGCGCGATAAAGGCGCCGGCAAGGATTGCCAGCACCAGCGTGGTCAGGAAATCCATGTTTGCTTTCTTGATGCCGATATCCTGGGCTTTGGCTGCCATATCCGGTGGCAGCAGCTCATCAAAGGAACTGGTGACATTGTTATTGTTGTTTTCCTTTTCCTGCTCCATGCTTCACTCCTTTCAAGGTCATTGTAATATTTTTGTCGGCAAGGTCTCAATGCAATAAGAGTTCTAGCACCATCGCGCAAAAGCTATCGGTGGTAATACCCAGGGCCCATGAGGACCGGTACCCGGGATGGCTCTGGGCGGAGGCCCGGCGGAGGGCGCAGCCATTCGTGGACCGGGGAAGCGGAGGAAGATGCGGCTAGGGATCGACCGGAACAGACCGGGGTAAACTTGGTTGACAATTGGCTCCATCGTTGTAGAATTGATGGGCAGGAGGGGTCTGTGAAGGCTGTCATTCTGGCTGCCGGTGAGGGCAACCGCATGCGTCCGCTTACCGGGACGCGTCCCAAGGTCATGCTTCCCATCGCCAATAAACCCGTCCTGGAGCATCTGCTCCTTGAATTCCGCACGGCGGGGGTAAGGGACTTTATCTTCATCGTCGGCTACTGCGATGAGCAGGTGAGACAGCATTTCGGCGGCGGGGAAAGGTGGGGAGTAAAGATCGCCTACACCGAGCAGCGCCGCCAGCTTGGCACGGCGGATGCGGTGAGGCTTGCGGAAGGCATGGTCAGCGGCAACTTCCTCGTCGCTAACGGTGACATCATCATCCGCAGCGGGGACATCAGGAAGCTTATGGAAAGCCCCCCGCCGTCCATGGGAATCGTCAGGGTGAAGGACGCGCGGGGGCTGGGCGTCGTGGAAATTTCCGCTGACAGGGTGACCGGTATCCATGAGAAGTCGGCGAATCCGCCCACGCTTCTTGCCAATGCCGGGATTTACCTCTTCAGCCCCGCCGTCTTTGATGCCATCAGACGCACCGGGAAATCCCCGCGCGGCGAGTATGAAATCACCGATTCGCTGAAGCTGCTGATGGACTCGGCAACAGGGCTGGGCTACCGCGAGCTTGAGTCCTGGCTTGACGTCAGCTACCCGTGGGATCTGCTCTCCGTCAATGAGGCGGTTCTTTCCGGGCTTGGGGGGCAGAACCTCGGGGAAATAGAAGCAAATGTGGTGCTCAGGGGGAAGGTAATCATCGGGAAAAACACGGTGGTAAAGTCCGGCACCTACATTGAAGGTCCGGTGATCATCGGCGAAGACTGCCGCATCGGTCCCAACTGCTACATCCGCCCGGCAACCGCCATCGGCGACGGTTGCCACATCGGCGCCGGGGTGGAGGTGAAAAACTCCATCATCATGAAGAAGACCGCCGTTCCCCATCTCAGCTACATCGGGGATAGCGTCATCGGCGAGGGGTGTAACCTCGGTGCCGGGACCAAGATCGCCAACCTCAGGCTTGACGAGCGGGAAATCAGGATCGGCAACATCAGCACCGGGCGCCGCAAGCTGGGTGCCATCATCGGTGATGGTGTGCACACGGGCATCAACGTGTCCATCAACGTGGGGACGATGATCGGTCACCGCACCGTTATCGGGCCGGGGGTGGTGGTGAGCGGGGTAATCATGCCGGAATCCAGGCTGTTTTAGGGGTGAAATATGAAGCAGGCAATCATCCTGGCGGCGGGGCAGGGACAGAGACTCAAACCGTTTACGGTGAGCCGTCCCAAGCCGATGCTTGCCATTGCGGGGAGGCCCATCCTGGAGTTCATCATTGAAGCGCTGTCGGGCTGCGGCATCCGTGACATCGTCCTCGTGGTCGGTTACCGGAGGGACCAGATCTACGACTACTTCGGTGCGGGCGAAAAATTCGGTGTCAGCATCAGCTACGTGACCCAGCCGTCCCAGCTCGGGAGTGCCGATGCCCTTCTTCAGGCAAGGGATGCCGCAGAAGACGAGTTTCTGGTGCTTCCCGGCGACAACCTGATTGAAGCGGCGACACTTGCCGGTTTTACCGCGGTAAATCCCCCGGCGGTGCTGGTGAAAAGGGTGGATAACCCTGGCTACTACGGAGTGGTGGAGGCGGCGGGTGGGGAGGTAAGAGGCATCGTGGAAAAGCCCAGGGAAGCGAGCAGCAACCTGGTGAATACCGGCATCTATGCCTTCCGCCGCGACGTTTTCGATTCTGCCCGGGGCATCCTTGATCTGCCGGATGTCATTAACAGCATGACTATGGAAGGCTGTCCCGTGAAGATCGTCGAGACGACCGGTACCTGGCTTGATGTGGTTTACCCGTGGGACATCCTGAGCCTGAACGAAGCGGTGCTGAAAAACACACAGACAAGACTTGGCGGCACCGTGGAAACAGGGGTCTCGCTGAAGGGGGCGGTGGTCATCGGGGAAGGAACGGTCATCCGCAGTGGCTCCTGTATCTACGGCCCTGTGGTCATCGGCTCCGGCTGTGATATCGGCCCGCAGGTGTGCATTATGCCGGCAACGAGTATCGGCAGCAACGTCACCATCTCCCCGTTCACCGAGATAAAAAACAGCGTCATCGGCGATGACTGCGTCATCGGGCCGGGGTGCATCATTGTCGATTCGGTGATTGACCGGGGCTGCGTTTTTTCAGGGCGCTTTACCGCGCTCGGCGGGGAAAGCGAAGTCACGATTAACGGCGAGGCCCCCTCGCGAAGCGTCGGTGTGCTCATGGGAGAGGAATGCCGGGTTGAAAGCGCCACTGCCACCGCACCGGGCACAATCATCGGTAACTACTGCCAGATAAGGACGGGGCGCACCGTCCGCGGGAAGCTCCCCGACCACGGTCTGGTGTACTGAAGGAGGTTCGGCAGGTCTCAGCCTGGCTCAAAAATGTGCGGCATTATCGGTTATATCGGGGTAAGGAAGGCCCAGCCGATTCTCCTTCATGCCCTGGGCCGCCTGGAATACCGCGGGTATGATTCCTGCGGGATTGCCGTTCTGAACGAGAAGCTTGCGGTCTTCAAGGATGCGGTCAGGGTCAGGGAGCTTGCGCGCATGGTGCCTCCGCTTGAGGGGACGACCGGCATCGGGCACACGCGCTGGGCAACCCACGGTGAGCCTTCCCGGATCAACGCGCATCCCCATGGCGACTGCACGGGCAGGATCGCCGTCGTGCACAACGGTACGATCACCAACTTCATGAAGCTCAGGGAAAGGCTCGTTGCCGAAGGTCACAACCTCGTTTCCCAGACCGATACCGAGGTCCTGCCCCATCTCATTGAGAAGTACTATGAAGGAGACCTCGTAAGGGCGGTGGAACTTGCCCTGCGTGAGGTCGAGGGTGCCTACACGATGATCGCCCTCATGGAGGGGGAGAACAGGCTTATCGCCGCCCGCAGGGACAGCCCGCTCATCATCGGCATCGGGGAGGGGGAAAACTTCATCGCTTCCGATGCCCCGGCGCTCTTGGACCACACGAGCCGTATGATCTACCTAGAAGACGGCGACGTTGCAGAGGTAACCGCGGACGCCATCAGGGTGAGAAACAGGGGCAAAAACGTCAGCCGGAAGGAACACAAGATATCGTGGAGCGTTGAGGATGCGGAAAAGGGCGGTTACGAGCACTTCATGCTGAAGGAAATCCACGAACAGCCCAGGGTCATCCGGGATACCCTCACCGAATACCTTGCCGCCCAGGAAAGCTTGGTGGACCTTGCCGCCGCAGGTGATGAAGATCTCCTCATGCTGGGATGCGGGACTTCCTACCACGCCGGGCTTGTCGGGAAGTACATCTTTGAGACGCTCCTCCGCATCCCGGTGAGGGTAGAGCTTGCCTCGGAATTCATTTACAGCGGGCAGGTTGCCGCAGGTGGCAGGGCCATCGTCATTACGCAGTCGGGCGAAACACTTGATGCCCTGAAGGCCATCCGGAGACTCAGGCAGTCCGGTGCCCGCATCATTACCATCACCAATGTAGTGGGGAGCACCGCAAGCCGTCTCGCCGATGAGGTGGTCTATACCCGCGCTGGCCCCGAGATAAGCGTGGCGGCAACCAAGACCTTCATCGGGCAGCTCATTGCCCCTTACTGGATGGCACTACCCTATGCCCACATCGGGGC
>JAOAEN010000060.1 GCA_026416775.1 Dehalococcoidales bacterium | reverse complement strand
AAGAGACAGGTCCAGTGCGTCCTGCGGGGCAAAAAGCCAGCCGCGCCGCCTGAAACCGCCGTTCGTCATGGCTTCAATCATCACGTTCGCATCCGAGGAGTGGTCAAGATGGCGGTGGGAAAGGATGATGGCATCCAGCTTTTCGGGGTTGAGCCTGCGCCTGGTTGCCTGCACAAGGGAGCCCGGTCCGGGATCAAGGAGTATCTGGGTACCGGCAAGGTTGAGCCAGATGCCTCCCGAAGCTGCAAGCTGCTTGCTCACCATGAAGCGGGCGCCGGCAGTGCCGAGGAAAACGAGCGTATCAGCCGGAGGGACTGTCTCTGTGTTCTGCCGCCGGGTCATCCTCTCCTATAATAGGGAATACCGCTGGCTTTTACAACCAGGAAGGTGCTATCATATATGGTTGGTCAAGAGAACTATATCCTCTGATATATCAGTCGCAGCAGTGCATCTGGTATAATGGATAAACGGGTAAAAAGGCTGATGGTAGGGCCAGTTCTCCCCCGCCGTGAAGGTTGCTCTGGTTCCTTCACCGTAAGTGACCGGGCTTTTGATAGTTTTTCCCATGTTTTCTGGCGGGGTCTGCCGTTTCTTTATCGCAGGCGGGGTTTTATCTGTCGCTGACGGTGGCTATCTCTGAAGAGCCTTGGATATTCCGGGTTACAGAATACTTGACTAGAGGAGGAACGAATATTGGACAAGGTAATCTCCAGCGTTGATGAGGCAATTGCCGATATCCCCGATGGTGCGGTGATTGCGATCCCGGGGTTCTTTACCTGCGGTGTCCCGAGGGCTCTGCTGCAGGCGCTCATCAGGAAGGGGACAAAAAACCTGACGCTTGCCTGTGGCTGCGGCCCCTTGCTCGGGGCGGCCGAGGAGATGCGGGCACTCGTGAAAAACCGCCAGGTGAAGAAGGTCATTGATTCCTATGCCCTGTACCGCTCGGCGACCAAAGGGATGCAGGACCCGTTTGAGCAGGCGGTGCGTGCCGGTGAGATTGAGCTTGAGGTCTATCCCATGGGCACGATGGCGGAGAAGTACCGCGCGGCCGGTGCCGGTATCCCCGCCTTCTACACGCCGACCGGGGTTGGCTCGGTGGTGGAAGAGACCGTGGTCACCAATATTGAAGCGAACCGGGCCCCCAAAGAAACGAGGATTATTAACGGCAGGAAGTACATTCTGGAATATGCGCTGAAGCCGGATTACGCCTTTGTCCATGCCCTTATCGGTGACCGTGAGGGCAATTTGCGCTATGCCAAGACCGCCCGCAACTTTAACCATGTCATGGCAACGGCTGCCAGGGTCACCATCGCCGAGGTGGAAAATCTGGTCGAGATCGGCGAGCTTGATGGCGATGATGTCCATACCCCCGGCGTCTACGTGCACCGGGTGGTCAAGGTTGAGCGACCGCGGTTTGCGATTACCATAGACTAGCGAAAGGTGAAAGTATGGCAAAAAAGCTTAAGGGTCTTTCCAGAGAACTGATTGCGCTGCGGGTGGCGAATGAGCTTGAAGACGGGACCTATGTGAACCTCGGTATCGGCATCCCCACGCTGATATCCGACTGGATTGCGGGGCGTGATATCATCCTCCAGTCGGAGATCGGCATGCTCAAGACCGGGCCCCTGGCAACAGGCGATGAGGTCGATCAGGACCTCATCAATGCGAGCTGCCAGGCGGTCACGGCGCTGCCGGGCTCATGCTATTTTGATATTGTTGAGTCGTTTGCGATGATAAGGGGCGGGCATATTGATGTGGCGGTGATGGGGGCACTCCAGATCAACGACCGCGGTGATTATGCCGGCTGGTCGAACCCGGCAAGGGGGCTTTTCGTCGGCAATATCGGTGGTTCCATGGACCTCTGCGCTGGCGCCAGAAAGCTCTTCATCGCCATGGAGCATACCACGCGGGAGGGAGAGTACAAGATTGTGAAGAAACTCACCTACCCGGCCACGGCGATCGGCAAGGTGAACAAGCTTTTCACCGACCTTGCGGTGATCGATATTACCCCGCAGGGCATGGTGCTCCGGGAGGTAGCCCCCGGGCTTACCCCCGAGGATGTCCAGTCGGTTACCGAGCCCAGGCTTATCATCAGCCCGGACGTTAGAGAGATGGCGCTTTAATACCCCTGTCGGGGTTGTGGTGCAGGGTAGGGCGGGAAATGGTTTTCCGTGCCCTTTCCCGCCGTTGTTTTCCCGGGAAAAAGAACGGGGCAGAACTATGATTGTGACTTCCCGGGCTGGCATCTTGCTTGAGGGGGGACATTTTATGGAAAAGAAAATTGCCGTCGGGGTGCTGGGGGCAACCGGTATGGTGGGGCAGAACTACCTGCGGTTGCTTGCGCGGCATCCCTGGTTTGAGGTGACCTATCTTGCTGCCTCGCCTCAGTCCGCCGGTAAGCGCTATGCCGAGGCGGTTGCCGGGCGCTGGCACATGACCGAACCGATCCCTGAAGCCTGCCGTGACCTTGTGGTTGAAGATGCCAGCGATGTTGCCCGGGCGCGTGGTAGGTGTCGCATCGTCTTCTCCGCGGTGGAGATGGACAAGAAAGCAATCCTTGCCCTGGAAGAGGAATATGCGCGGCAGGGGTTTGCCGTTGTCTCCAATAACTCCGCCCACCGCGGTACCCCGGACGTTCCGGTGGTCATCCCGGAGATAAACCACGACCATCTTGAAATTATCCACGAACAGCGCCGCCAGCGTGGCTGGAAGGACGGGCTGCTTGTTGTCAAGCCCAACTGCAGCATCCAGAGCTACATGCTCCCCCTCTATGCCCTGATACAGGCCGGATACCCGCTGTCAAGCATGATCGTGACCACCCTGCAGGCGGTCTCCGGTGCCGGCTATCCCGGCCCGGCTTCAATTGACATGATTGACAACATCATCCCCTTCATCTCCGGTGAAGAGGAAAAGTCCGAGGTTGAACCTCTCAAGATACTCGGAAAGGTGGCAGGTGGCAGGATTGTCCCCGATAGCACTCTGAAAATCTCTGCCCACTGTAACCGTGTCCCGGCGGTGGACGGGCATACCGCCTGTTGCAGCATTAAGTTTGCGGAAAGAAAGCCATCCGCCGAGGAGATCATCGGTATCTGGCGGGCTTTCAGTTCGGTACCGCAGGCACTCAGGTTGCCCTCGGCGCCGGTACCGCCGATAATCTACCGTGATGAGCCTGACCGCCCCCAGCCCCGCCGCGACCGTGATGCGGGGGGAGGTATGGCGGTAACCGTGGGCAGGCTGCGTCCCTGTAACGTCTTTGACTACCGCTTCACCGGGCTGCACCACAACACCGTCCGCGGTGCCGCCGGCGGCTCCATCCTTACCGCCGAGCTCCTCGTGGCAAGGGGCTACGTGAAGTAGCCGCGTGGCGATAGGTTCTTGGCTAGCGTGCTCCTAAATCCTTGGGTGATGGTTGCCTGGGCTCTGCTGGCCCATCCCCTTTACACGCCCTTCATGTGTTGACGGTCAGCTCGTTTGAAGCATCTTGACTTGAAAACAAGAAAAGGTGATAATAATTTCAGGTTCCCTTCTCGCTCCCCGATAGCTCAACGGTAGAGCGGGCGGCTGTTAACCGCTAGGTTGTAGGTTCGAGCCCTGCTCGGGGAGCCAGGTTTATTCCGGCGGTAACTCCCGCTTTGAAGGTCATCCACCGACCGAAAAACCATCCGGGAAAACAACGAAAGAAACACGAAGTGGTTTTTGCTCACACAATCGGCTGCATCGGTCCCGCAGACGGGCCTGCGTGGCAGATGGGGGGTAAGCGCGGGTCCGGCAGTTATGAGCGGGACTTCATTAGCATGCAACGGTTCCAAGAAGCTGGTATAATGGACAGAGCAAGTCTGGAGGTCTTTCCCTTTGCCGTTGGCCGATCGTGATTACATGCGCCAGCCTTCCCCGCGGCGTACCTTCCGCTTCTCGGGGTGGGGTGGTGGCAGCATCAACCCGCTTCTGGTGCTGATCATCATCAATATCGTCGTCTTTCTGGTCACCGCGTTTTCACGCCGTGCCTTTGCCAGCCTGGCGCTCATGCCGGCAGCGCTTCCCCAGAAGCCGTGGACGCTGCTCACCGCCATGTTTGTGCATTCGGGGTTGTGGCATCTTCTTTTCAACATCATCGCCCTGTATTTTTTCGGGAATACTCTGATTTCCCTTGCGGGCAGGAACCGCTTTCTCGCGGCTTATTTTACCGGCGGTATCTGCGGGAATATCCTCTTTCTCCTGCTGAACCTGGACTCCTTCTACTACCTGGTAGGGGCTTCGGGGGCGGTTTACGGGCTTGCCGGTTCGCTTGTCGTCATGGTCCCCAGGATGAGGGTGGCACTGTGGGGCATCATCCCCATGCCGTTGTGGGTCTTTGTGCTGGTGTTTTTGGTGCTGCTTTCGCTGCCGCCCTTTGTTGGAGGCAGCATCGCCTGGCAGGCGCACATCGGGGGTCTTGCCTCGGGGCTTGTGCTCGGCGTGTTTTTCCGCCGGCGCATACGTTATGATTTTTACTGGTAATCCCCTCCGGTCTTGCCTGTTTGGTCTTTAGGCTGGGTCCTGTTTGCGTCAGCCTCTTCCTCTTTGGGCTACGAGCGCCGGAAGCGGACGGGACGGGCGCGTTCCAGCTTGACTTTTGCATGCTGCGTTTCTTATAATGAATTGTCGTCGGCGGTTTTTTTGTTTTCGCAAGACACGCCCGAGTGGCGCAACGGTAGCGCAAGCGATTTGTAATCGCTGGGTTGGGGGTTCGAATCCTCTCTCGGGCTGGTCTTTATGTTTTTGGGGAGGGGTGCCGGAGTGGCCAATCGGAGCAGACTGTAAATCTGCCGCCCTAAGGGCTACGCAGGTTCGAATCCTGCCCCCTCCACCATAGTGCACGAGCTTTATAGGTATGGACAAGGCAATAAATTTATCGGTATAATAATAAACGATGCCCACATAGCTCAGTGGTAGAGCACATTCTTGGTAAGAATGGGGTCATCGGTTCGAATCCGATTGTGGGCTCGGAATAAAGGGAGGAAGAAATGGCAAAGCAGAAATTTGAGAGAACCAAACCGCACGTTAATGTGGGGACGATCGGCCACGTTGATCATGGTAAAACGACGCTGACGGCAGCAATAACACTGGTGCTGTCTAAGAATAACCCCAACGTGCAGTTCCGTCCTTTTGATAGCATTGACAATGCCCCGGAAGAGAAGGCAAGGGGCATGACGATTGCCATCGCCCATGTGGAATACGAGACCGCCAAGCGGCATTATGCCCATGTGGACTGCCCCGGTCATGCGGACTTCATCAAGAACATGATCACCGGTGCCGCCCAGATGGATGGTGCCATCCTTGTGGTCAGCGCCCCGGACGGCCCGATGCCCCAGACGAGGGAGCACGTCCTCCTTGCCCGTCAGGTGCTTGTCCCCTATATCGTTGTTGCCCTGAACAAGGTTGATGCCATGGAGGACGAGGAGCTTCTTGAGCTCGTTGAGGTTGAGGTCAGGGAGCTGCTCAGTAAGTATGAGTTTCCCGGCGATAAGACCCCCGTGGTGCGCGTCAGCGCCCTGAAGGCCCTCGAGTGCGGCTGCGGCAAGCGCGAGTGCAAGTGGTGCGGTGCCATCCTCAAGCTCATGGATGCCGTTGACGAGTATATCCCGCTCCCGCAGCGTGCCAAGGACCAGCCCTTCCTCATGCACATTGAGGACATCTTCAGCATCAAGGGACGTGGCACGGTGGTTACCGGCAGGGTTGAGCGTGGCACGCTCAGGGTCGGCGAGGAGGTGGACATCGTCGGGCTGCGGCATGAACCGCGGCGTACCGTGGTCACCGGTCTTGAGATGTTCCACAAGATGCTGGATTCGGCGGAGCCCGGTGATGCCATCGGGGCACTTCTGCGCGGCGTGGAGAAGGACGATGTTGAGCGCGGTATGGTGCTTGCGGCACCCGGCTCCATCAAGCCTCATACCTATGCCGAAGCGCAGGTCTACGTGCTGACCAAGGAAGAAGGTGGCCGCCATACCCCGTTCTTCAACGGCTACAAGCCCCAGTTCTATATCCGTACCACCGATGTGACCGGCACGATTGAGCTTCCGTCAGGGGTAGAGATGGTCATGCCCGGCGATAACATCACGATGAAGGTGAAGCTTCTTTACCCCATTGCGCTGGAACCGGGCCTGCGCTTTGCTATCCGTGAAGGAGGGAGGACGGTGGGGGCTGGTACCTTCACCAAGATCATCGAGTAGGCTATGGCTAAAAAGGGTGACGCCAGGGGTATCATTTACCTTGCCTGCAGTGAGTGCAAGGAGCGTAATTACACGACGACGAAAAACAAGAAGAACGATTCGCAGCGTCTTGAGCTGAATAAATACTGTCCACGTTGCCGGATGCACCGTTTGCACCGGGAGGTGAAATAGGCTGGGCGGGCTGTGAATCGGAAAGTGTTGGTTGATGACACAGCCAGGGGTCAGTAAGCGCAGGGGCTTCAGGCTTTTCCGCTATTTCAGCGAGATTATCAGCGAGCTGAAGAAGGTGGTCTGGCTCAAGCCCCGTGAGGTGTTTTACCTTACGGGCATTGTCCTTGCTGTTGTCATCGTTACGGCTCTTGTCCTCGGGGTGCTGGACTACGGTTTTGCAAAGCTGTTCATCGGTAGATAGCCCCGGGTGCTTTTCAGAAGAGTTTCCTGCTGCGGGAAGGTAGGGGTATCTGTGGCAGATAACGGGAAGAAGGACAGTGACAAAAAGTGGTATGTCATCCATACCTACGCGGGGCATGAGGAGCGCGTCAGGAAGAACCTTGAGCAGCGCGTGAAATTCATGGATGCTGCGGGTGACATCGAGAAGGTGATTATCCCCACGGAGGAGGAGGTGGAGGTGCGGGGGGGCAAGCGGCGCACGGTGACGCGGAAAATACTGCCCGGCTACGTCCTTGTCCGGATGAGGATGGACGAGAGGACGTGGAGCATCGTGCGCAATACCCCGGGCGTTACCGGCTTTGTGGGCAGTGGCAATACCCCGACACCGCTTGATGATAAAGAGGTTGGAGAGATCATCAAGCAGATGACGGCGGAGGCACCGCGGGTGAAGGTCGGCTTCCGCAAGGGGCAGAGCGTCCGCGTTGTGGACGGGCCGTTTATTGATTTCGTCGGGGTTGTTGATGAGATAAATCCGGAAAAAGGAAAGGTCAAGGTGCTCCTTTCCCTCTTCGGGCAGGAAACACCGGTTGAGCTTGACTTTTTACAGATAGATAAGCTCTGATACGGAGTCTTCCAATGGCAAAGAAAGTTAAGGCTGTGGTCAAGTTGCAGATACCTGCCGGGCAGGCGAACCCCGCCCCGCCGATCGGTCCGGCGCTGGGACAGCACGGGGTCAACATCATGGCATTCTGCAAGGAATACAACGAGCGGACGAAGAACCAGGCCGGTTCCATCATCCCGGTGGAGATCACGATCTATGAAGACCGCTCGTTTACCTTTGTTACCCGCACCCCGCCGGCTTCAGACCTGCTGAAGAAGG
>JAOAEN010000005.1 GCA_026416775.1 Dehalococcoidales bacterium | reverse complement strand
GGATACTGCAGAAGCTCGGTCTTATCGGTGATAAGACCGCCGATGTTGCCGAGATGATTGAGGTGCTGGAGGGCATGCTCCCGAGGCTTGAAGAGAGATCGCCGCTCAGGAACAATCCGGCAAAACAGCTATCGCAGCGGCTTTACGGGCAGCTTCCCGTGGTCTACGGGGCGGGGATTGCTTCGGGGGGAGCCCGCCGCTGGAAGACGCAGATCAATGAAAACAGCAAGGCGTGGAGCTTCCACGAGGTCTTCCCCGAGCTGAACCACAATGCCGCAGCAGGCTACCTGCTTCCGCGAGAGCTTGTTTCCCGGGTGCGGGTCGTCCTGCTCAGGGCACCATCTTCCGGCGAGCGGATGAGGCTGCGCTACGAGATAACCTGCGAGCTCCTCAGACAGGCGGGGGTAGCCCATGAGCTGGTTGATGGCGAGGGTAAAGGTGCGCTCGCGCAGATGATGAGCCTCGTGATGATGGGGGATTTCACAAGCTACTACCTTGCCATGCTCTACGGCGTTGACCCCTCGCCGCTCAAGGTCATCAGCTACCTCAAGGAAAGACTGGCGAGGTCTTAAGACTGGCATCACCAAAGAATAAGCGCCGGGCTTCGGAAAGAAGTCCCCGGCGCTTATCCGATCTTCCGGCAAAGTTCTAACGCTTGGTGTACTGTGGTGCCTTGCGGGCGCGCTTGAGCCCCGGTTTCTTGCGCTCCTTGACGCGGGCATCACGCGTGAGAAGCCCGTACTGGCGCAGCAGTGGCTTATAGCGCTCATCAGCCTTCACCAGGGCACGGGCAATCCCGTGGGCGATGGCATCGCTCTGCCCGGAGACGCCGCCCCCTTCCACCTTGATGATGGCATTGAACTTGCCGAGCGTTTCGGTGACGAGGAACGGCTGCGTGATAATGCGCCTGTGTTCAAGGCAGGGGAAGCGCTGTTCCATCGGCACGCCGTCAACGATGATGGCACCGTTACCTGCCACGATTTTCACCTGGGCTACTGCCGTCTTGCGACGACCTGTACCGCGGAAATAGGTCTGTTTATCCATGTATGCCCATCACCTCGCTATGCTTTCTCGGTCCCGGCAGCCTTTGCCGTCTTGGGTGCTCCCGGATAGGTCGCGCCGGCATAGACGCGGAGCTTGCGGTACATGCTGCGCCCGAGGCGGTTGTGGGGCAGCATGCCCTTTACCGCATACTCAATTGCCCTTTCCGGGAATTTCTGCATGAGTTCGCCAAGTGTGATGCTCTTTAGCCCGCCCGGGTAGTTGGAGTGACGGTAGTAGATTTTGTCCTGAAGTTTCTTGCCGGTAACGCGGACCTTCGCCGCATTGATCACGATCACGTAGTCCCCGGTGTCCAGATGCGGGCTGTAGATGGGCTTGTGCTTGCCCATCAGAAGGCGGGCAATCTGGATGGAAAGCCTTCCCAGCGTCTTTCCCGACGCATCAATCACATGGCACTCGCGCCTGATATCCTTGGGCCGGACGGAATAGGTCTTCATGATGGGTCTCCTTGAAACTCAACAGCATAATTTACTTTCACCAGACAGAGCCCCGAGGCAGGTGCCGTGGGACCGGCAAGACCGGGGGTTTTTGCCTCGATGAGCTTGCGGAACTCCTCCACCGTCATCTTTCCCTGTCCCACCCTGATAAGTGCCCCGGCGGTGTTGCGCACCTGATGGGGGAGAAACGAATTTGCCACCATGGTGAAGGTGACGGTATCATCATCATCATCTATCTCTGCCCGGAAAACGTCGCGCACCGTACGCCGGAGCGGGACTGTCGTGAAAGAGGCAAAATCATGTCTGCCGATGAGGAGCCGGCATGCCTCCTTCATTGCACCCGTATCAAGCCTGCCCTCAACACGGTGGGCGTACCGCTGACGGAGCGGCGAGCGGGTAGGGCTGGTCAGGATGCGGTAGCGATATTCCCGGCTCAACGCCGCCCGGCGCACGTCAAAATTCGCCGGTGCGTAGCAGGCCTTTTTCACCGCGATGTCATCGGGCAGGTAGTGGTTCAGCCCGTCAACAAAGGCTCTGAGTGGCAAGCCCTTCATCGCATCAAAGCCGATAACCTGCCCGCAGGCATGCACCCCGGCATCGGTACGCCCGGCAAGCTTTACCCTTGTCCTTTCTCCGGTCAGCATCTTGAGTGCCTTCTCTACTTCTCCCTGGATGGTGCGGGCATTTGCTTGGTACTGGGAGCCGTGATAGTTTGTCCCATCGTATTCAACAATCAGCACCACCCTTCTCGTTACCTGCTCCGGGCACATGGCTGCCGCAGGGCTACTTCACCAGCTCAAGCTGCACCATGGGGGCGTTGTCGCCCAGCCGCGGTGCCAGCTTGGTGATCCGGGTATAGCCCCCGGGGCGCTCCTTGTATCTCGGGGCGATCTCGGAAAAGACCTTGGCGGCAACCTTTTCATCGGTGAGGAAGCGGAGTGCCTGCCGGTAGCTGTGCAGCCCGCTTTTCTTCCCGAGCGTGATGACTTTTTCCGCCAGGGCCCGCACCTCTTTGGCTTTTGCCTCGGTGGTGGTGATCTTCTCGTAGCGCAAAAGATCGGTAACGAGGTTGCGGTAAAGCGCCAGCCGGTGGCTTGTATCCCGGCTCAAATGTCTGCCCGCGATCCGGTGTCTCATAGCTAGTTTTCTCCAGAGTTAATCGGTTTTCTCAGCCTCGGTGGCGGCATCTTCCGCCTCTTTCACCGCAGAGGCAGCCTGCTTCTTGCTCGTGTTCTTGGGTTTTGTGGCATCAGCCGCCTCTTCCTCCTGATTGGGGAAGGAAAGCCCGAGGGCGGCGAGTTTCTCTTCAATTTCTTGGAAAGATTTCTGTCCAAAGTTGCGCAGCTTCATGAGCTCCTTGGGGCCCTTGGTGAGGAGCTCACCCACCGTGAGGATGTTGCCGCGCCTCAGACAGTTCATCGTGCGCACGGAAAGGTCAAGCTGTTCCACGGGCATGTTGTACTTTTCATCCGGAATGGCAAGGCGGATGAGTTTTTCCTCGGCCTTCATCTGGGAGAGCCTGACAAATTCCGCGAATGGTTTGAGCTGTTCCAGAAGGATTTCGGCTGCCCTGCTCAGGGCCTCCTGCGGTCCGATGGTGCCGTCCGTCCAGATATCGAGGACGAGCCGCTCCTGCGTCGTCTCACGCCCGAAATGGGTGGGTTCCACGGTGAAATTCACCTTGCGTATCGGTGTGAAGATGGCATCCACCGGGATGGTGCCGATCGGGTTATCTTCGCTGGACTCGGCACTGCGGTAGCCGACCCCGATCTCCACATCAAGCTCGATGTAGAGCCTGGTGCCGGGCTTGGTAACGGTGAGCAGGCAGAGATCCGGGTTCACAACCTCAAAATCTACCGACGGCTTGATATCACGGGCAAAAACGGGACCTTCCTTCTCCACTTCAAGCACGAGCGTGCTTCCGTGGTCGGAGAGGGCTTTCAGCCTCAGCTCCTTGACGTTGAGCAGGAATTCCATGACGTCTTCTTTAACATTGGGGATAACGGTGAACTCGTGCTGGACGCCCTCGATCCTCACGCGGGTTACGGCAGCCCCCGGGAGGTAGGCAAGTAACACCCGGCGGAGGGAGTTCCCCAGAGTGACACCAAAGCCCCTCTCCAGCGGCTCGGCAACAAACCGCCCGTAATTTTCACCCTGTTCGGTGAGTTCAATCTTGGGGAGTGATAGCCCGCCCAATGGATTACCTCCTTCCCGCAGTGCTACCGCGAGTAGTATTCGGTAATCAGTTTGGTATCAAAGCTGACATCGACCTGGTCAGGGGTTGGCAGGGAAACAACTTTCCCGGTAAGGGTCTGCCGGTCCAGACTCAGCCAGTTCGGGATTTGCCTTGCTTCGATGCTCTGGGCAAGCTGCGCGTAATACTTTGTCCTGCGGCTGCCTTCGCGCCAGGTGATGGTATCGCCTTCATTCACAAGGGCAGAAGGGATATTGGTGCGCCGCCCGTTAACCATGATATGGCCGTGTCTGACAAGCTCGCGTGCCTGAGAGCGCGAGTCGGCAAAGCCAAGGCGGTAGACCACATTATCAAGGCGCCTCTCCAGAAGCACGACGAGGTTTTCCCCGGTGACGCCGGTCATTCTTTCTGCCTCACGGAAGGTCTTCTTGAACTGTCTTTCCAGAATCCCGTAAATGTAACGGGCTTTCTGTTTTTCCCTGAGCTGCGTACCGCGGTCGGAAAGCCGGCGGCGGCGCTGGCTGCCCGCCTGCCCCGGGGCTTTCGGACGCCGCTCAAGGGCGCACTTGGGGCTATAGCAGCGAGCACCTTTAAGCATGAGCTTCTCGCCGATACGCCGGCAAACTCTGCAATCCGGACCAGTGTATCTTGCCATGTTATCCCTCTCTTAGACCCGCCGTCTCTTGGGTGGCCGGCAGCCGCCGTGGGGAATAGGGGTCACGTCCCTTATCCCGGTGATGTTGAGCCCGGCTGCCTGGAGCGCGCGGATTGCCGCCTCTCGACCGCTGCCGGGGCCCTTGATCAGGACCTCAACCTGGCGCACCCCGTGGGTCATTGCCTTGCGGGCGGCATCACGGGCTGCCATCTGGGCAGCGTAAGGCGTGCCCTTGCGCGAGCCCTTGAAACCGGCAGTGCCGGCGCTGCCCCAGGCAAGGGCGTTCCCCTGCGGGTCAGTAATCGTCACAATCGTATTGTTGAAAGTGGACTGAATGCAAGCCCTCCCCACCGGGACAACTTTACGTTCACGCCGCTTGGTTTTTGTCTTCTTCTCTGGCAAGTTCCCCTCCTTGACGGACCTACCGGTCTATTTCTTCGCCACACCGCGCTTCTGCCCGCGACCGGCGACCGTCTTGCGCGGGCCACGCTTGGTGCGGGCATTGGTGCGTGTCCGCTGCCCCCGCACCGGCAGCCCCGCGCGGTGACGCAGACCGCGGTAGCAGCCGATTTCAATCAGCCGTTTGATGTTGAGGTTGACCTCCTTGCGCAGTTCACCCTCAACGCGGAACTGCTTATCGACGATTTCCCGGACCCGGTTGAGCTCTTCCTCGCTGAGGTCCTTGATCCTCACATCATGGGCAATCTTTGCCTGGTCAAGGATCCTGCGGGCAAGGCTCGGGCCGATGCCGTAAATATACTGCAGCGAAACCCACGCCTGCTTGTTCGCCGGAATGTCTACCCCTGCAACGCGTGGCATCTATTCCCTCCTTTTCCCGTTGTTCAAAGGACTGACCGTTGCGCCGGTCCCCTGCATCAGCCCTGCCTCTGCTTGTGCTTGGGGTTTTCGCAGATGATCCTGACCACCCCGTGCCGGCGCACCACACGGCATTTTTCGCATCTCACTTTAACCGAAGCCCTGACTTTCATCTCTCTCACCTTCACTTCAGCCGGTAGGTTATCCGACCGCGCGTCAGGTCGTATGGGGAAAGCTCGATCAAGACCTTATCGCCCGGTAGGACCCTGATGTAGTTCATCCTGAGCTTTCCCGAAATATGTGCCAGCACCTGATGCTTGTTGGGGAGCTCAACGCGGAACATTGCGTTGGGCAGCGCCTCAATCACCGTTCCCTCGACCTCAATAGCCTCCTTCTTAGGCATAAGTCCCCTCGGTCAGCACCTCCGGCATGGTATCGTCAATCGCTATCGTGTGTTCAAAATGGGCGGCAAGGCTGCCGTCCAGCGTGCTCACCGTCCAGTTATCAGCCCCCACCCGCGTGCGCCAGCCGCCCGTTGTGAGCATCGGCTCAATGGCGAGGGTCATCCCCTTTTTCAGCAGGGGTCCTGTGCCGGGCTTCAGGCCGTAGGGCGGTTCGGTGCAGTTGGGGATCTGAGGGTCTTCGTGCATCTGTCGCCCGATGCCGTGCCCGGTGTATTCCCGGATCACGGAGAAGCCGCGGGCGTGGGCATAGCTTTCGATGGCGGCGGCGATATCGCCCAGCCTCGCTCCGGCCCGCGCTGTGGCAATGGCGGTCTCCAGTGCCCCGCGGGTGGCTTCAATGAGGCGCAGGGCAAGGTCGTTCACCCTGCCGACGGGCACCGTCACCGCGGCATCGCCGTGGAAGCCATCGTAAATTGCCCCGAAATCAATGGTCACAATATCTCCCTCGCGCAGGATGCGTTCCCCCGGAATACCGTGGACGACCTCATCGTTGACCGAAACGCAAATCGTTGCCGGATAGCCGTGGTAGCCCTTGAACGACGAGACCGCCCCGGCTTCCTTCAGCTCCTTCACGGCGATGACGTCAAGCTCTCTGGTCCTGATGCCCGGCGCCACATGGGCGCAGAGCTTCCGGATAATGCCGGCAACAATCCTGCCCGCGCGGCGCATCGCCGCGATCTCATCCTCCGATTTGATATAAATACCGTCGTGGCGGTAGGGTATCCTATCGCCTCTTCCGGTCCCGGTGTGCTTCTCCATGAATAGCCTTACCATAATACTTTACCGGTCAAGGGCCTGCAGGATCTTCCGGGTCACTTCACTGGCGCTGCCCCTGCCCCCCTCAACCTCAACCAGTTTACCCGCCCTGCGGTAGTAGTCAATGAGCGGAGCCGTCTCCGCAAGGAAGACCTCAAGTCTTTTCCGGATCGTCTCCGGCTTATCATCGGCGCGCTGGTAAAGCTCACCGCCGCAGCGGTCGCACTTGCCCTTCACCCGTGGCGGGTTGTCCACCTCATGGTAGGGTGTCTGGCAGTTACGGCATATCCAGCGCCCGCCCAGCCTCCTGATGATCTCCTCCTCCGCCACCTTGATGTAGATTACCCTGTCTATCCCCTTATTCTGCTTCTTTAAGGCTTCATCCAGCGCCTTTGCCTGGTTGGTGTTGCGGGGGAAACCGTCAAGGATCGCCCCGTTCGCCGTATCCGGCGCCTTAAGCCTTTCCAGCACCATCTGGATGGTGATCTCATCGGGGACAAGCTGCCCCTTCTCCATGTAGAGTTTGGCTTTTTTGCCAAGCTCGGTCTGTTTCTCCAGTGCCTGCCGGAAGAGGTCTCCCGAGGCAACCACGGGGATGCGGAGCTTCTCCGCAAGCATCACTGCCTGCGTTCCCTTGCCTGCCCCCGGAGCCCCCAGTAAAATAATATACACCTAAAACCCTACCTGATAAAGCCCTCATAACGGCGCATGACAAGCTGCGCCTCAAGCTGTTTCATCGTATCCAGCACCACCCCGACCACGATCAGCATACCCAGGCTGGAGAGCTGGATCTGGGTGATTTCGGAAGCGCCAAATACCTTCGGTGCAATCCGGGCGATGAACGGCATCACCGCCACGAAGGCGAGAAACAGTGCCCCCGCCCAGGTTATCCTGTTGATAACACCGCTGAGGTAGGTGGCGGTATTCTTCCCCGGGCGGATGCCGGGAATGAAGCCGCCCTGCCGCTGAAGTATGCCAGGCAGGTCCTGCTGCTGGTAGGTCACGATCGTGTAGAAGAAGGTGAAGGCGACGGAAAGGATGAAGTAGAGCCCCCAGTAGAAAAGACCTACCGGCAGGTCGGCATTCGGGCTGAACCAGCGCACGATGGTATCGGCAAAGCCGGGCTGACCGGGGTGCTGGAAGTAGCTGGCGATGATCCCGGGGAAGAGCACCACCGACATGGAGAAGATAAGGGGGATCATGCCGGCGCTGTTGACCCTCAGGGGAATATAGGTTGAGCCCGCCTGGCGGTACATCCTGCCGCCGCGGAAAACGCTGCGTGCGTACTGGACGGGGATCCTGCGGTGTGCCTCGGTGAAAATCACGATGAGGATGATCGTGCCCAGCGTGATCACGGTATAGAGCACAAGCCCGACGATATTACTCCTGGCAAGGTAGGCTTCCTGGATGAGCTGGGGATAGCCTGCCACGATACCGCCGAAGATGATGATGGAAATGCCGTTGCCGATCCCGTATTCGGTGATGAGTTCCCCGAGCCAGACGAGAAGGATCGTCCCGGCAATGAGCGAAATCACAATCGCCGCGGTGGGAAGCGGCTCAGTGCTGCTCACCACGCCGGCGCGCTGCAGTAACACAAGCTGCCCGTAGCCGGACAGCCCCGCAAGCGGCACGGTGAGCCAGTGGGTGATGATGTTGATCTTGTTCCTGCCCGCCTCGCCTTCCTGCGAGAGCGCCTGTAGCCTGGGGATGATCGGCACCATGAGCACCATGATGATAGAAGCGGTGATGTAGGGATAAACGCCCATCGATGCCACGCTGAACTGCCTCATGGCACCTCCGCTGAAGAGGTCAAGCATGCCGAGCAGGGCATTCTGCCGGAAAAGCTCGCGCAGTGCCTCCGGGTCCACCCCCGGCAGTGGCACATGCGCAATGAAGCGGAAGATGACCAGGATGCCGAACGTGATGATGAGCCGCCGCCTGAGGTCGGGCAGACTGAAGGCATCGATCATCGCCTGCAAAAGCCTCGGTCTAGACGGCCTTTGCTGCATTTACCACCTCCTCAGCCTTACCACCGGCGGCTTCTATCTTGGCTTTTGCCGAGGCTGAAAACTTATGGGCTTTTACGGTAAGCGGGCGATCAATCTCGCCATCACCGAGCACCTTCACCGGCAGCCCCGCCGGGCTGATAATCCCGCTGGCTTCAAGGACTTCCGGAGTAACTTCGGTGCCGGGTTCAAATACGTTCAGGTCCGCCACGTTGACCGTTGCATACTCGGTGCGGAAGATATTGGTAAAGCCACGCTTCTGGGGCATCCGCTTGATGAGCGGTGTCTGCCCGCCTTCAAAGCCAGGGCGTACCTTATTGGTCCCGGCGCGTGCTTTCTGTCCCTTGCAGCCACGCCCGGAGTAGGTGCCGTGACCGCTGCCGTTGCCGCGCCCCACCCTCTTGCGGGCATGGCGGGAGCCGGGTGCCGGCGCTAGATCATTCTGTCTCACCAGTTGCCTCCTCCACTCTGACCAGGTGTCTTACCTTGTTGATCATGCCACGGAGGACTGCCGAGTCCTCGCGCACCACACTCTGATTGAGACGGTGGAGCCCGAGCGACCGCAGCGTCTCACGCTGGCTCTTTTCATAGCCGATATCGCTCTTGATCCAGGTGATGCGTAGCTTACTGCTCATTGGTAGCTGCCTCTCCTGTGCTGACAGTACCCTTGCGTCTGGTAAGCACCTCCTCGGGCACCTTGAGCTGGCTCAGCGCCTTTATCGTCGCGCGGGCGACATTGATCGGGTTTGAGGTACCGAGGGACTTTGCCAGCACGTCCTTGACCCCGCAGGCCTCGAGGACGGCACGCACGCTGCCGCCGGCAATGAGCCCCGTGCCCTGGTTTGCCGGTTTGAGCAGTACCTGGGCTGCCCCGTAGGTTACCATGACTTCGTGAGGGATGGTGGCACCGGCGAGGGGTACCTTGATCAGGTTCTTGCGTGCCTGAGCACCTCCCTTGGCAATGGCTGCCGGCACCTCGTTGGCTTTGCCGATGCCGATGCCGACATGCCCGGCGCCGTCTCCGGTGACCACCAGGGCGCTGAAGCGCAGGCGCTTGCCGCCTTTCATCACCTTGGCCACGCGGTTAACCGAAATAAGCCTGTCGTTTAGGTTCAGCTCAGCCGGGTCGATCCGGCTAATTGGTTGCTTCATCGGTCCTGCTCACCCTCTCTTAGAACTTGAGCCCGCCTTTTCGGGCAGCATCTGCCAGCGCCTTAACGCGCCCGTGGTACTTGAAGCCACCCCGGTCAAAAACGACCTGGGTGATGCCTTCTTCCAGAGCGCGCTTTGCAATCAGGGCACCGACCATTTCTGCCCTGGCAGTTTTCGTCTTCCCTTTGGTATTCTCGGCGATTTCGGCATCAAGGGTTGAAGCGGAGACCAGCGTGTGCCCGCGGCTGTCATCGATGATCTGGGCATAGATGTGGTTCAGGCTGCGGAACACGCTCAGCCTCGGTCGTTCTGAAGTCCCGCTGATCTTCTTCCTGACGCGTGCATGTCTTCTTTTTCTAGCTTCAACACTGGTAGTCTTGCTCATATTCTCTACTTCCTGCCGACAGCCTTACCGGCCTTGCCGGGTTTAAGACGCATTGTCTCACCGGTATACCTGATGCCCTTACCTTTGTAGGCATCGGGCGGGCGGATTGCCTTGATATTGGCGGCTACCTGCCCCACCTTCTCCTTATCGATGCCGCTGACCCTGATCTTGTTGTTGCCTTCAACGGCAAGGGTGATTCCGGGCGGCGGTGTCACCTCCACGGGGTGGGTGTAGCCGACGCGGAGCACAATCTTCTCGCCCGACTTCTCCACGCGGAAGCCGACCCCGACGATATCAAGCGATTTCTCAAACCCCTTGGACACCCCTTCCACCATGTTGGCGATGAGGGTGCGCGTAAGCCCGTGATAGGCACGGTGCTCGTTGCTATCGCTCGGGCGGCTGACGATGATCTTGCCGTCTTCCACCTTTACCGTCATCTCCGCCGGGATAGTGCGTGACAGTTCCCCTTTTGGACCTTTCACGGTGATCGTCCCGTCCTTGACGGCGACCGTAACACCGGCGGGTATTGGTATGGGCAATTTACCTATCCTTGACATGCTCTTCTCCAGGCTTTCTACCAGACGTAACAGAGTAATTCACCACCGCAGCGCATCCGGAATGCCTGCTGGCCGGTGCGTATCCCCTTTGACGTGGAAAGGATGGCAACCCCGAGCCCGCTGTAGACGCGCGGGATTTCATCCCTGCCCACGTAGACCCTAAGGCCGGGCTTGCTCACGCGTTTCAGCCCCGTGATGGCAGGTGTCCTGTCGTCAAAATAGCGCAGGTGGATCTTGATGGTACGGGATGGCTTTCCCCGCACGATCTCGTAGTCCTTAATAAACCCTTCTTCCTTGAGGATCTTGGCAATGGCAAGCTTCATCTTGGAAAAGGGGACAAGCACGCTATCATGTCTTGCCATGATAGCATTGCGTATTCTGGTCAGCATGTCAGCAATTGGGTCGTTAACAACCATATCACGTTATCCTTCTGCTTACCAGCTAGATTTTCTGACACCCGGCAGCTTGCCCTGCAATGCCAGCTCCCGGAAGCAGATGCGGCAGACGCCGAACTTGCGCATGTAGGCGCGCGGTCGCCCGCATATACGGCAGCGGTTGTGCTGGCGCGTCTTGAATTTCGGTGGCCGCATTGATTTTATGATCATTGACTTTTTTGCCATAGCTAGCCTTCTCCGTCCTTGGCAAAGGGCATCCCGAGAAACTCAAGCAGGCGTTTTGCCTCTTCGTCAGTCTTGGCGGTGGTGCAGATGGTGATCTCCATCCCCCGCACTTTATCAATTTTATCATATTCAATTTCGGGGAAAAGTATCTGTTCCTTGAGCCCCAAGGAGTAGTTACCGCGCCCGTCAAACGAGTCCGGCGAGACTCCCTGGAACTCGTGCATGCGCGGAAGCACTGCGTTGACGAGCTTGTCAAAGAAGTCATACATGCGGCTGCCGCGCAGGGTTACCTTGAGCCCGATGGGCATGCCCGCCCTCAGGCGGAAGGCGGCAATGGACTTCTTGGCACGGGTGATCACCGCATGCTGCCCGCTGATGGTCTCCAGGTCATGCTGTGCCATCTCCATGGCCTTGGCGTTGGCAATCGCCTCGCCCAGACCGATGTTGAGCACGATCTTTTCCAGACGCGGCACCTGCATCACGTTCTTATAACCGGCGGCTTCCATGAGCCGGGGGACAACTTCCTTGCGGTATTTCTCTTTGAGCCGGGACATTTATTCAATCACCTCACCACAGGCTCGGCAGGTTCTGACCTTGCGCCCGTCTTCAAGTTTCTTGTACCCGATGCGGGCTGGCTTATTGCATTTGGCGCACAGGAGCATGACGTTGGAGGCGTCAAGCGGTGCTTCAAGGCTGATGATGCCCGCCTGCCTCACCGCACCCCTGGCTTTTGAGTGCTTCTTCACAAAATTGATGCCTTCAACGATGACCTTGTTTTCCTTCGGGTAGGCAAAGCGCACCTTACCCTTTTTGCCCCTGTCCTTACCGGCAATGACCAGTACCGTATCCCCTTTGCGTATCTTCATCGCTTCCTGCCCCTACAGCACCTCCGGTGCCAGTGAGATTATCTTCGTGAACTGCTTGTCCCTCAGCTCACGGGCGACCGGACCGAAGATGCGTGTTCCTTTGGGATTGTTCTTTTCGCTCAAAATAATCGCCGCATTTTCATCAAAGCGGATGTAGGAGCCATCGGGACGGCGGTAGGGGTTCTTCGTGCGCACGATGACGGCGCGCACCACATCGCCTTTCTTGGTGCCGGAATTGGGCACCGCCTTTTTCACCGAGGCGACAATCACGTCCCCCAGATAGGCATACTTGCGGCGCGAACCGCCCAGCACGTTGATGCACATGATTTCCCGGGCTCCGGAATTATCAGCGACCTTGAGACGACTGCGCATCTGAATCATAGGTGTTTCCCCAGTACAGTAACGTTAGCTCGTGATTTCCTCCGGCTTGACCTCTGCCACCTTGCCCTTGGCAAGGATTTCTACCACCCTCCACCTCTTCAGGCGGGACAGGGGGCGTGTCTCTTCAATCCGGACGATATCTCCCACATCACACACCCTGTTCTCATCGTGGGCGTAATACTTGACCGTGCGGCGTATGTTCTTCTTGTAGAGCGGGTGTTTTTTGGGTGTCTCCACGCCGACGACCACGGTCTTTGCCATTTTGTTACTGAGAACCGTCCCGATTCTGGTCTTGCGTTTCTTTTCCATGACTTACCTTATCCCCAGTTCTCTTTCAGTGAGCAGGGTTTTCAACCTGGCAATGTGCTTTCTCACCCTCCAGACCTCGCGGTGGTTGACGAGCTGCTTGGTGGCGAGGCGCAGACGGAGATTGAAAAGCTCCTGGTAGGATGACTCCAGTTGCTTCTTGAGTTCGTCGGTGCTCAGGCTGCGTAGTTCCTTCAGTTTCACCTTGCGCTCCTTTAAGCCGCTGTCTCCGCGGTCACGCCGGCAGCCTCTTTCTGCACGAAGCGGGTCTTGATGGGCAGCTTGTGGGCAGCCAGGCGCATCGCTTCACGGGCGGTGCTATCGCTTACCCCGCTCATTTCAAAGAGGATTCGTCCGGTCCTGACCACTGCCACCCAGTGGTCGGGCAGACCCTTGCCGCCACCCATGCGCGTTTCCGCCGGCTTCTTGGTGACCGGCTTATCGGGGAAGACGCGGATCCAGACCTTGCCCCCGCGGCGCACGAAACGCGTGATGGCACGCCTCGCCGCCTCAATCTGGGCGGCAGTTATCCAGGCAGACTCAAGTGCCTGAAGCCCGAACTCGCCGAACGTCAGGGTATTGCCCGCCTGTGCCTTGCCGCGGCGGTGACCCCTCTGGGTTTTGCGATATTTCACACGCTTGGGTTGCTGCATAGACGCCTCTTATTATTCTTCTCTGGATGTTTCTTTAGATTTAGCGGCGGGTTTCTTTGCCTCCGTGCTTTCCGTCGCTGTCTTTTCGGTGGTTACTTTCCGGCGCGTCTTTTTGGCCGGCGTAGCTTCGGTCTCTTTCGCCTCTGCCCCGCCCGCCTCCGCTGCCGGCGCACCCGCCGCAGCCTTTTTTACCGGGCGCTCTGCGGGCTTTTCCGCGGGCTTTTCCTTTGCCCGGCCCACCGGAGGACGTGAAGGCTTTTCCGCCTTCTCTTCATCCTTTTTTACCTCAGTCTTCGCCTCGGTGGCAGTCCTGACCGTCGCTATTTTCTTGAGCTTTTCTTGAAGCTCTGCCGGCTTTTCTTCCGTCGGTGCCGCCTCCGTGGCGGCTTCCGCAGTTTCGGCCTGGGCCTGCGGTTTCTCTTCCGGGGCTTCGGCTTTCGGTTCGGGCATCACCTGCCCCTTGTAGATCCAGACCTTCACCCCGATGCGTCCCAGGGTGGTGTGTGCCTCGGTAAAACCGTAATCAATATCCGCGCGGATGGTGTGCAGGGGCACCCGCCCCTCAATCATGGTCTGGCGGCGGGCAATTTCTGCATTGGCAAGCCGCCCGGCACAGCTTATCTTGATCCCGTGAGCACCTGCCTGCATCGTGCGGAAGATTGCCTGCTTCATAGCGCGCCGGTAGGCAACGCGTCGCTCGATCTGCTCCGCCACCGAGCGGGCGACGAGATAGGCATCAAGCTCCGGCTGGCGCACCTCGAGGATATTGAGCCGTATCTTCTTGCCGGTAAGCCCTTCAAGGAACTGCCGCATCTCCTCGACATGCTGTCCTCCCCGCCCGATGACGATGCCGGGACGGGCGGTGTGCAGGGTGATGGTGATGTCCTTTGCCTGCCGGTCAATCTCAATGCGCGAGATTGCCGCCTCCCGGTATCTTGCCTTGATGGCTTGCCGGATCCGGTTATCTTCCTGCACGAACTCGGCATAATGGGTCTCGCTGAACCATTTGGACTCCCATTCCTTGATGATGCCGAGCCGGAAACCTGTCGGGTGAACTTTATGGCCCAATTAACCCTCCTCTGACACAACAACAGTAATGTGACTGGAATGCCTGAGTATGGGACTCACCCGCCCCCTTGAGCGTGCCTTGTAGCGGCGCAGCATGGGGGCTTCGTCGGCATAGATCCTGGCTATCCTGAGGCTGGCAGGATCCATCTGGAAATTGTTCTCTGCATTCGCCACCGCCGACCTGACGAGCTTGGCCACGAACTTTGCCTTTGGCGAAGGCAGGAACTGCAGTATCCTCAGGGCTTCATCGACCTTCTTGCCCCGGATCAGGTTGATTATCGGGCGGATCTTGATTGTGGAGAAGCCCGTATCCCTTGCAACGGCTCTTACTTCCATTTTTCCATCACACCTGCATTACCCGGCCTGCTGCTGTTCCGCCGGTTTCTTCTTTGCCTGTTCCTCTTTCACCGTGTGACCGCGGAAAGTACGGGTGGGAGCAAATTCGCCAAGCCGGTGCCCGACCATGTTCTCGGTGATGTAAATGGGCACATGGCGGCGCCCGTCGTACACCCCGATGGTCAGCCCCACCATCTCGGGGAGGATCGTTGAATACCTTGCCCAGGTCTTGATCACTGTTTTCTTACCCGAGCGCAGGGCAGCTTCAACTTTCTTCATCAGCTTGGCGTCTACTGCCGGACCCTTTTTTGTTGACCTTGTCATCTTACCTCACCGCCTTCTACTTCCGACGTTTCACGATGAGCCGATCAGAAGGCTTTGGCTTGCGCGTCTTATAGCCGAGTGTCGGTTTACCCCAGGGGCTCTTGGGACCGGGCATGCCGATCGGGCAGCGGCCTTCACCACCACCATGGGGATGGTCGCGCGGGGTCATGGCGGAGCCGCGTACTGCCGGACGCCAGCCCATGAGGCGCCGACGCCCCGCCTTGCCCAGGCTGATATTCTGGTGGTCAACATTGCCCACCCTGCCCACGGTTGCCATGCAGTCACCGTGTACCCGGCGGATCTCCCCGGAAGGCATCCGCAGGAGCACGTAATCGCCCTCCTTGCCCATGAGCTGGGCAGCGGCACCGGCACTGCGTACTGCCTGCCCGCCGCGCCCTTTGGTTATTTCGATGTTGTGTACCTCGATGCCCACGGGCATTAGCCGCATGGGCAGGGCATTGCCCGGTTTGATTTCCGCATTGGGCCCCGACATCACCGTATCGCCCACGTTCAGGCCGATGGGGGCGAGGATGTAGCGTTTCTCCCCGTCGGCGTAGTGGATGAGGGCGATCCTTGCCGAGCGATTCGGGTCATACTCAATGGCCGCCACCCGCCCCGGGACGCCGAACTTATCGCGCTTGAAGTCAATGATGCGTAGCTGGCGCTTGACGCCTCCGCCCCGGTGACGGACGGTGATTTTCCCGCGGAAGTTGCGCCCGGCCTTGCTCTTCTTCGGGACGACCAGGGACTTTTCCGGCTCTTCTTTCGTGATTTCATCAAACGTGTAGCCGCTCATCCCCCGCCGCCCCGGCGAGGTAGGACGGAAAACCTTGATAGCCACCCTAGTTCACCGCTCCTTGTTCAAGCATTATTCTCGTTTTTAAAGCCGGAGCCCAGCACGTAGCCGGATTCCCGCTTTTAACTTTCCGCTACGACAGCCGGTACTAGACCCCTTCGAAGAACTCTATCT
>JAOAEN010000059.1 GCA_026416775.1 Dehalococcoidales bacterium | reverse complement strand
GGGTAAACGGGTCATGACCTTCCTCGGCTCTGGCGATGGTCAGCAGGATGTCGTGGAGCAGGTCTTCCCTGTCCTGTGGCATTGCCCGCCTGGCATAGCATGAGGCAATGAGGTAGTAGGTCCGCCATCTGCCGGTAAGCCCGTCATAACCGTCGCCGGTAACGGCTTGCTTTTTCCTTCGTGGTGGTCTAATCTTTATCGGGCGGGGCTTTGACCATTCAATGAGCTTGCGGTGGGCTGGTTTTCCGCAGCATGGGCAAATGCCCTGCCCTTCGGTCAGTGCCCAGATTCTATGACAGTTTGAGCACTGCCACTGTGGTCTTTGTCCTGGTGTCGGAAGTGTTGCCGTAGTCATTCCTGCCTCTCCTTTCTCTGTGCCGTGTTTTGCCCTTGTGTGGGGGCTACCGTGAGGCAGGCGTTCAGGCTCGGGCTTTGCCGCCGTCTTCAGTTGTTAAGGTGCATTGCGTTTTATAGCTTCATTCTGAAACAAAAAGTCATTAAGTTATGTTTGAAAAACTAGCATGATTTTTCCTCCCATACCGCCGACCGGACAAACAAATGCAAGAAGGTGAACGGTCACTGGAGTGAAAGCAAGAAGCGGCTCAGGAGGACCTAGTTGGATCTAGTTTTTCTCTTTCTTATGAGATTTTTTTGGGGAGATAGTTCGTGGGCTTAATAATGTGATTTAGTCTTAGAGTAAGCTCCAGGTTGTCGGCAGGTGAGCTTTTCTGATGTGCCCGTGAGATATCTGACATTGCCAGATTCACATATCCCCGCAGCATCTCGAGGCTTGAGTGTCCCAGTATTCTTTGCAGACTGAAAACATCCCCACCATTCCTCAGAAACATCACTGCCATGGTATGCCGGAATGTATGCGGGCTTACCCGCAGGCCGGTTATCTTTGCTTTCCTTCCGTAGCGCTCCACGATCGCCTCAAGCCTGTCCTTGGAAATCGGCCTGCCATCCCTTGTGAGAAATACCTGGTCATATTTTGGAAGCGCTGGCTCGGGTCGGTGGTGGCTGACATATTTCCAGATTGCCTTCTGCACCTTTGCGCCGATGGGGACAAGTCTTTCCCTGTTGCCTTTACCGCGTACCTTCAGGATACGGTTTTCCAGATTGACATCGGTAAGTCTTAGCCCGATAAGCTCACCGCATCTCATGCCGGTGTCAAGCAGTGTCAGGATAATGGTGTAGTCCCGGAAACCGGTGGGCGTAGCCGTGTCAATCACGCCAAAGATCTTCTTGAGCTGCTCTTCGGTAAATGTGGGGATGACCTTTTTTGGTGCTTTGGGGATTTTGAGCTTGCGGAAGGGGTTATTGTTGATAAAACCTTCCCTTTCCAGCCATGCCCAGAAGGACTGCAGTGCCCGCATGTAGCCGTTTATCGTATGTCCTGAAAGTCTGCCTGGCTGCGGTCGGGTAAGAGGATGTCGGGCAAAGCGAGGGCGCTCCCTGAGGTAAACACTGAAGCCACGGAGCTCATCAACCCCGATTTTGGTGACATCAACATTAAGACCGTCTCCGGCAAGAAAGTCCTCGAGGTAACGCACGGCAGCCTCAACGATAGCAATCGTCTTTTCGCTTTTGCCCTCACTCAGTGACGAAAGGCGGAAGCCGTAAATGAGCTCCTCGAGGCTCAAAGCTGCCTTTGCCTCAAGGATCTCACCAGACATTTTCCCAATTGGAGAGTTCTGGAGAATCATTGCTCTGCTGCCCATCCGTGCCCGCTCCATCTTCCCCTTGATTCCAATATAATATGGTGCCTAGAATAGTGGGAGAGTGATTAAGCTTAAAATAGGCTTAAAATAGGTGGGAGTGATGTACTTGCCGAGTGGATTAGGGCCGAGCTACTCGGGAAGACTCATTGCCCGAGCGGTCGAGCTTTATCTTAACGGTATAAAGCCGGGTTATCTCAGATGGCATGAGTTACAGGAAATCCTGGAGAAAGAATTCCCGGGTGAAATCAAGCAAAAAGGTGCCGATCGCCCCACACCGGAGACGGTAATGAGATGGGTAAGGAAATACCCCGATGCCCCCGAGCGCTTGAGACAGCTCCGGGCGCAGGAGGCTAATCCTGCCTCAGAGCAGGCAGGAATATCGCTGCAGTCTGCCCCCTTGACCTGCTGGTATGGTCACCCGGGTAGTAGTCATGCGCGGCTCAGCCTCATATTTACTCAGTTCATGGCACTGGTGGTACTGGTGCTCATGATCCGTCTTGCCCGTGACCTGCTGCGCGCCTGAGCGTACTTTTCTTCTTTTCCACATTAGAATTCTTTGACCGCAGGTTTATCCTGCCAAAAAGGTTATCCACGGGGCTTGCGGTGGTATGGGCTTTCTTGACATCAATATCGGCAAGCTCACAATAGCGTCTTGTCATTTCAAGGCTAGCATGACCCAGCATCTTCTGCAGAGTGAAAACATCCCCGCCGTTGCGGAGAAACTTTAAGGTTGCGGTATGGCGAAAGGTATGCGGTGAGCATCTCACGCCAGTAAGAGCTGCTTTTTTGCCGTAACGGGCAATGATCTTCTCCACCCGGTCTTTGGTCAGAGGTCTGCCATCCCTAGTAAGAAAAACGTGGTTGCAGTTTGGCAGCTGGGGTTCAGGGCGGTACCTGCTGATGTAGCGCCAGAGGCATTTCTGCACCTGTTTTCCGATGGGTATCAGTCGCTCCTTGTTGCCTTTACCGAGCACTTTGAGCAAGCCGTCTTCAAGCCAGACATCATCAAGCTGAAGATGGCAGAGCTCGGACACCCTCATGGCAGTATCAAGGAGGACGAGGATGATGGTATAGTCACGGAAGCCTTCGGGGCTTCGGATATCAATAACGGAGATGAGGTCCTGGATCTGGGAATCGGAAAACGTCGGAATGACCTTTTTCGGAGCCTTGGGGATTTTGACCCGGTCGAAAGGGCTATTCTCAATAATGCCCTCCGAGACAAGCCAGGAGAAGAAAGCCCTCACGCTGCGCAGGTAGCAGTTTACGGTATGACCGGAAAGGGACTTTTCCTTGGGACGATTGAGCCTGTGATTGGAAAAGCACCGTTTTTGCTGCAGATACATGATGAATGCCCGGATGTAGTAAGGCGTGATCTTTGTGACCTCAGTGCTGAGTCCCCGGGAAGCGAGGAAATCCACAAAATACCGCACGCTGTCGCTGACAATGGTAATCGCCTTGCGGCTCTTACCCTCAGTTGCCGCGCAGAGCTGGTAACCGTGAAGTAAACTTCCTATGTCACTGCAAAAATTCGCCGAAGCAAGAGCTCCATCTTTACAAAGCTCATTTTTGGGGCTAAAATGAAGGTGGTTTCGGGCGGTTAGCTCAGTGGTTAGAGCACTTGCTTCACACGCAAGGGGTCATAGGTTCAAGTCCTATACCGCCCATTATTAATTGGTAGTGCTGTTGCCGTTCCGGGTGCTTTGTTGGCGTGCTTCAGCTTCGGATTTCCGGGCATCTTCATGGTCCATTTTCAAAGGGGCCATCTTCTGATATAATATATACGGGCGATGAGGCTCGCCCGGGGTAGTTTCCCCGAAAAGCCTATTGGAGGATGATAGCCTCTACTGGCAATGCTGGTAGGGGCTTTTTTAATGCTCTAGTGGTGAGCTTATGAACGGGCCTACCCTGCGCCTGGATCTATTGACGGAATACGGGGCTCCCCTGGGGCCGGGTGCGGCTTTTCGCCAGGAGGTGGTCAGGTATATAGAGCGCTGCCATCTGGAGGACGGCGGCTACTTCTTTGCCCGCGTCCCGCCATCAAGCGGCATGGACACCTTCTTTGCTGTTAAGGGCCTCTCCCTTCTGGGGTTAAGACCTGACCGTCCCGAGGCTGTAGCCGGCTTCTTTCTCGGTGACCTCCGGGGTGGTACCTCCGTCGGTTTAAGCGGCATTTTTGCTGCCACCGAAGTTCTGGGCGAGCTCGGGTGTTTAACCGACGAGTTCAAAAGTCATGCCCGGCAGCGGGTGATGTCCCTCCGGAATGAAGCTGGGGGCTTCGGGGCCTGTGAGGACATCGACGTGGAAGTGCCCTCAGAGCTGCAGGACACCTTCCGCGCCGTCAGAGTCCTATCGATAATCGGGGCGAGGTTTGACAGGGAAAAGGTCAAGCGCTTTACCGTCGGTTTCCTAAGACCGGACGGGGGTTACGGCTCCGGTGGGCTTTCAACCCTGGCGTCAACTTTTTATGCTCTCGCAATCCAGAAGATGCTTGGGACGGAGGCAGTAAGCCCCAGAGCTACGAGGGATTACCTCAGGAAAAGGGAGGAAAACTGGCAGGTGCAGTTTATTGAAGAGGTGTACTGGCTGGTCATGGGGCTTGCCAGCCTGGGGGAAAAGACGCGCTTCCCGGACAAAGTCGTGAGATTTGTTATGGAATGCCGGCGGCAGAACGGCGGCTTTGCCCGGGCAACGGTTATCGGTATCCCCACTCTGGAATATACCTACTATGCCCTTGCCGTCCTGAAGGAGGCAGGGGTCATGTAGATAGTCACCTGCTCTTTCAGGTGATGGATGCCCATCAGGGGAAGGCAGATGCCCTGATCGATGCGGTTCGGAAAGCCGCCGCTGAACTTTTTGAAATACCCTTTTAAGGTCTTCGTTCCTGTTTGCGGCCAGTGTTCTTGGCCCGATAACCCGGGGTGGGTTACCTGCCCGTCTTTCTTTTCTTGATTACCTCGACGATGCCCTTGTCCCCGTTGACGATGACGTGATCACCGGTCTCGATGACCTCGGTGGGGTCCTGGTCGAAATCGGTAACAGTGGGGACATTTGCCACCATGGCGGCAAAAACGGTAAGGTTGTTGCCCTTGCGGTAGACGAAAGCCGCGGGGTGTGTGCCGAACATTCGCGACATACCGTAGGAGACAAACCCCCCGGAACCGCGGGGCTCGGTGAAGACCAGCACTTTACCTTTAAAAGGGATTTCAAAAAGGGGATGGTTCCTTTCCGTGGTGTATCCCCTTTGCGGGTCGACATTCCCCCAGCCCATGAGCGGCATTTTTGAGACCAATGCCTCGCCTTCGGCAACACCACCGATGACTTTTCTGCCCTTGAGGATGATCCTCTCTGTCTGCTTGTTCATTTTTCCAGCTTATCTCCACTCACCTTTCCATCTTCCGGTGACCGCAGCTTCAATGCAGTCTTCCATGGTGCCATAGCGTACCTGGACTTTCTCCGGGTAGCAGTGGCCGGTAATGTAATAGTCCTGTTTGGCAGAGTCCGTGGCGATCACACTGGGTTTGTTGGCCGGTGGCATGGTATTGCCCTTAAGCAGCCCCGCACAGGCCCCCGACAGCAGCATCCCGCCGGCTGCTTCGATCTTTTTCCGGTATCCGGCAGCCTCCGCGAGGGAATAGACCTGGGGGCTGGTCATGACCCACAGCCTGACGGAGCATTTCTTGCCGTCAAGCAGCTCTGCCACCTTGCGTACCTCCTGGATGGTGTAGTGCGGGCACCCCAGGTGGACAAAGTCTACGTCATCCCTGGAGCCATAATTCATCATGTCATAGACTCTCCGCAGGTCATCGCGGGTGATGGAGATGACCTCCCGCGGTTTCTTTCCTTGGAAAGCTGCTTCCAGTGTCGGCGCTTCGGGTGTTATGCCGGGGATGTGGTACATGCGTACCTGTCCGCCCGTGTTCAGGGAGGAATTCATTTTCACGAGCTGGGCGGTGGTCGGACGACCGATGCCCACCAGAGCCGGCACCTTCAGTCCCAGCCTTTCGCCGACCGCCCAGCCGAAGAGATCGTAGTCCATGTCCCGTTTCAGCTCGGTTTCACAGCGGACGAGCACCGTTGCGGCGCGGTTCTCCGTCAGGTGCATATCGTAAGCGGGGACCTTGCCCAGATAAGCCGTCTGGAAGCATCCGTCAAAGTTGCTTCTGGAGCCGAGCACGGCATTTACCCAGGGAATAGCCGAGCTTTCTACCCAGGCGGAATGTGTCCCGGGGGCTGGCCAGAACGAGCTGACCAGGTAATGGGTGCAGGAAAACGTGGGTATCATCCCCATCTCAATATAGGGCTTGAGGTCATCGAGGCATTTCTGGTGGAAGGCGGGCTCACAGCTCGGGTGGACGCCGCATGTCTCCCAGCCGTCCACGATGAAGCCGGGTGCGGTGGCCTTGTCGGAGAAGGTGGGGACCTTGAACCTCTCGCCCCTGGCAGCCAGCGCGGCGACCTCTTCACGCGAGACACTATAGGCGGGCACCCAGTTGGCGCCAGGATGCATGTCCACGGTGCCGTCGATGTCCACCAGGTACTCTGCCCCGGCGGCTTCCCCGTATTCCACCAGGAACTTCATGCAGCGCTGGGCAATCTCGCCGCGCTCACCATTTAGGATCCGTTTTTCTTCATCGGTCAGGCGCATTTTGCTACTCCGTTAGGTTGGCTTCTGCGCTATCATAGCACACACAGGTTTATTTATGCGACCTTTACTCCCGGCAAAAGTGCCCCCTGGGATAGGAGCTGCCGCTGCAGCAGGCGGTGGTCAACCTTCCGGGGAGGTATCCCCCCCTTTACCGCCAGTGCGGCTGCCGTACCGGCGGCCTCTCCGAAGGCGATGCAGTGGGGTATCCAGTTGAAGGCATCGTTGGTAATCATGTCCGAGGAAAAGGCGCGACAGGCCACCAGCAGCCCCTCGACACTGCGGGGCAGGAGTGACCGGTAGGGTATATAGGCACGCGGGCTTTGTTCTGATGGAGGTCCGGAGTCCGGCGCACCCTTGGTTGAGGGCAGCACCGCGATCGTGTCCTCGTGGACGACCCCTCTCCTTAGATCGTCCTGATTATAGACGTAGGCACCTATCATGCGCCGGCCGCCCCTGGTGCCGATCTGGGAGGCGGTATCCATAATGAACGAGCCTTCAAAACCGGGGATATTCTTTTTGAAGAAGTCATAGGTCACCCGCATGACCTGACGCATCTTCACTTCTACCTCGGTAAGGTGCTCCACATTGGTGGCGCTGAGCCCGGGGATGCGGTTGTTGAACCAGACCACATCCGCACGAGAGCTGGCAATGGGGATGACGTGGATGCCACCCGTCAGCTTCGTCAGGGCGCTCATTTGCTCGGCATACCGGCTGCGGTGTGTCTCCTTGTACTCGCAGAAGCGATTGAAGTCAACATTGCCAAAGCGCCATACCAGGGCTAGGTTAGCTGCTCTCATCGAGGGCTCAAAGGCGTCCTCGAATTCCACGCCCGCCGAGGCCATAATATCTCCGTCGCCGGTGCCGTCAATGACGACCTTGCCGAGCACTGCCTGCCTGCCGGACTTGCTTTCAAAGATGACCCCTTTGACCTCTCTGCCCGCGAGGATTGCCCGGGTACCCCAGGAATGAAGGTACAGTTTCACCCCGGCCTCGACCACCATGTCGTTGAGCACGCATTTGAGGAGTTCCGGGTCTACTGTTGCGGTCAGTCTTACGCGCCCGCCGACCACCACGAAGAGGACACGCCGCCAGCGTTCCACAACGGCGGGGTCGCTTGAGCCCAGCTCGTCTTTCTCCGGGACCAGCACGCCCCCGAC
>JAOAEN010000058.1 GCA_026416775.1 Dehalococcoidales bacterium | reverse complement strand
CACGACGACGGCGGAGTAGCGGTTGCCCCCCTGCATCAGGCGGATAAGGCGCAAAGCGTGCTTCGGCTCGACCTTTCCCAGATACCCGCCGTGGACATTTTCCACGACGAGGGAAGAGCCATCAATCCTGAGCACCGCCCTGTCGCCGGCAACGGTGCCGGCGCGCTGCTCCTTGGGAGCCAGGTCAACAAGGGTGACCACCCCGGCCTTGCCGATCTCCTCAATGAACTGTTTGGGCTCGACCTTATCCGTATCCACGGCGGCCTTACCCGATTCCTTGAGGTCGTTGAGGCGGCGTAAATTGCGATTGGCAATGGCATTGAGGGGGTCAAGCTTCACCGACTGGCTGTACGCCTCACGGGCATGCTCGTAGTCCCCGAGCTCCATGTATGCCCTGCCCAGCCGGTTATACGCCTCAACATCATCGGGGAAATCCTGGATGATTTCCCGGTTGACGTCCACCGCCTCCTGCCAGCGCGCCTGCATCGCCAGGGCAATCGCCTCTCTACTGCGCTGTTCCCTTGACTTCAAACGCCTCTCATCTTCGCGTGTCATTGTCTTCTCCAAAAAGTCAAGCCGTCAATACCTCTTTCTCCCTGAGACCTCGGAAAAGGGATCTGCCCGGAATTACCCTGTTTGACAAATAGCAATGACGGCAGGTACAATTCTAACTGGAGGTTTCTTATCAATTTTAAAGGAGAAAACCGCAAAATGCAAGATAAAGTGAAAGAAGTGCTGGATAAGGTCCGTCCCTACCTCGTCAGGGACGGTGGCAATGTTGAGCTGGTTGAGGTCGCCAACGGCACGGTCAAGGTAAAACTCACCGGCGCCTGCGCCGGCTGCCCGATGTCCAAGCTCACGCTCAAGAACGGCATTGAGCGCATCCTCAAGGAGGAAGTCCCCGAGGTCAAAGAGGTCATCGCCGTCTAGACCGTCTGGTATTCCCGGCAGGCAGCCGACCACCCGCACCGGGGAGAGGGCAGCCGCTGGCAGGTCTGCGGTAAATCATCGCCAGCCGGCCCCATCCGCACCCGGCAGAAGACACCGCTAACCACTGCGGCCACTGCGGCGGGGAAAGACCTGCCGTTTCCGTTCCGGAAAAGTCATGAAATGAAAAAACGGGGCATCTCTCAGCGGTGCCCCGTTTCCTTTTTTTGCCCGTGGTAAATTCCCCGGCAAGCCCGGTGCCCTAGGTGGCCTTGTCCAGCTCAAAGGCCCGGTGGAGTGCCCGCACCGCGTCCTTAAGCCGGCCTTCATCAATGATGCAGGTTATCCTTATTTCCGAGGTGGTGATGAGCTGGATATTGATGTTTTCCCGGCTCAGCGTATCGAACATGCGGGCGGCATAGCCGGGGGCATTCTGCATGCCGGTGCCGATGATGCTCACCTTGCCCAGCTTGTCATCGCTCACCACCTTTTTCGCCCCGATGGAGCGGGCAATCGGCTCAACAACGCTCAGGGCATGCTTGAGCTGGCTGCGCGCCACGGTGAAGGTGAGATCGGTGATATTGTCAATGCTGGCATTCTGCACGATGGTGTCCACGCTGATACCCGCCTCAGCCAGGGGCATGAAGATGCCCGCCGCAATGCCGGGGTGGTCCGGGACACCGACAATGGTGATCTTGGCAACATCGGTATCGTGGGCGATGCCTCTTACCTTGTTACGTATCTCCATAGACACCTCTTTATGAATCAGCGTGCCGGGGTTCTCGTTAAAACTTGAAGCCACCAGGATGGGGACGTTGAATACCTCGCCGAGCTCCACCGCCCGGGGGTGGATGGCCTTAAAGCCGTAGGTGACCATCTCCAGCATTTCCTCGTAGCTGATCTCGGAAAGCTTCCTTGCTTCCGGAAGCAGCCGGGGGTCGGTGGTGTAGATGCCATCAACATCCGTGTAGCGCTCGCACCTTTCCGCCCTGAGCGCCGCGGCAAGGGCAACCGCGGTCGTATCCGACCCTCCCCGCCCCAGGGTGGTGATATCCATATCCTCGGTCACCCCCTGAAAGCCGGCGACGACCACGACCTTGCCCTTCTCAAGCTCCCTGAGGACGCGGGCGGGGTTGATATCCGTGATCCTTGCCCGGCTGAATGCCTTGTCCGTACGGATACCCGCCTGAGAGCCGCTGAGGCTCACCGCAGGCTGCCCCAGGCTCTGCAACGCCATGGCGAGGAGAGTGCTTGCCACGATCTCCCCGGTGGACAGGAGCAGATCAAGCTCACGCTTGTCAGGGGCACTGTTCACCTGATAGGCAAGCTTGATGAGGTCGTCAGTGGTATCCCCCATGGCGGAGGCCACAACGACGACCTGATAGCCCTCACGACACTTCTTGATGATCCGCCGCGCAACATTCCTGATCAGTTCGGCACTGGCCAGCGAAGAACCCCCGTACTTCTGAACGACTAAAGCCATCTTCAAGCAACTCCGTATATCCTCAATTACTCAATTACTCAACTACTCAGTTACGCACCAGCGCAGTTGCGCAACTACGCTTTTCTACGTCAGGCGTGCCGCAAGCAGCCGCTGCACCATTTTATACCCATCGGCAACAAAAATGCCAGTGCGCGCCGCTTCCGCCTCCGTGAACCTCACCACCCCGTTCGGCACCACGCCCTTCCCCCAGATGAGGAAGGGTACCGGCCCATCGGTATGCGTCCGCACGCTGACCGGCGTCGGGTGGTCCGGCATGATGAGCACCCGCAGTTCCCCGCGGTAAGCCCTCAGGCGGCTCACCGCCCGGGCGTCCACCGCCTCAATTGCCGCCACCTTTGCCGCCAGCAGGCCACCATGCCCGGCTTCGTCCGGCGCCTCAATATGCACGAAGACGATATCGTAGCGCCCGAGGGCATCAAGTGCCCCCTGCATCTGGGCCGCATGGTCGCTGTCCGCACCATCGGTAACCCCCCTGATATCGAGGACGTCCATGCCGCAAAGACCGGCAAGCCCGCGCAGGAGGTCAACCCCGCTCGTCATCGCCCCTTTAAGCCCGGTGGCCTCCGTAAAGGACGGCATGGGAGGAAGCCTGCCGCTGCCCCAGAAAAGCCAGATATCGGTTGCCGGAAGCTCCCCCCGGGCAATGCGGGCAAGATTCACCGGGTGGTCCTCAAGCACCGCCCTGGCCCGCGCCATGACATCCCGCAGGAACCCGCTGCCCCCGCCCTGCGGCAGGTAGTCCACAACCGGCCGGCCCGGGATATCGTGGGGCGGGGTGCAGACCGCCTCAAGCACCTCCTCATGCCCCCTTATCTTCAGGATGTGGCGGTAGCCCACCCCGGGGTAGAAGGCGAGTTCATCGCCTCCAAGTTTTTCATTGAGGCTATGGATGATCCGGGCGGATTCCTCGCTCCGGATATGCCCGGCGCTGTAATCATGCATCCTGCCCTCCCGCACCGTCACCAGGTTGCAGCGAAAGACGCATTCTCCCGCCCCGATGTCAACACCCAGGCTCTTTGCCTCAATGGAAGCCCGTCCTTTGTAATACCGCCTCGGATCATAGCCCACGATTGACATGCAGGCGCAGGCACTGCTCGGCTCCATGCCGGGGGGCACCGTGCGCACCATGCCAAGCTGCCCCTCGCGGGCAAGCGCGTCAAGATGTGGCGTGCGGGCAAGCTCAAGGGCGGTTTTGCCACCCGCCTCGTCCAGAGGCACGTCCGCCGCCCCGTCAATGATGAGAACGATATATTTCATCGCATCTACGTAACTGCGCAATTACTCATATACGCAACAACGCACCATCATCCTCCGCACCGTCCTCCCGCCCATTCTATGAACCCGAAACCCTCAATGTCAAAGCACGGCAGACCATTTGCCGCGCGCCATTTCCCATTGTATAATATAGGACTGGCGGGGCGTAGCGCAGCCTGGTTTAGCGCGCAGCGTTCGGGACGCTGAGGTCGGTGGTTCAAATCCACTCGCCCCGACCATTAGCCCGTTTCCTTTTTTACCTCTTCCCAGAGGGCATCCTTCTCCGGCATGGAAAGGCGCGCAAAATCAAGCCCCCGCTGCCGGCAGAGCTCTTCCATCCGGCGGAAGCGGCGGACGAATTTCCGGTTCGCCTCGCGCAATGCGGTCTCCGCGTCAATGCCTTCCCAGCGCGCCACATTTACCAGCGTGAAAAGGAGGTCTCCGAACTCGTGCGATTTCTCTTCCGCACCCGCTGCCTTTCTGAGTTCCCGGATTTCCTCGCCGAGCTTGTCAATCACGCCCTCAACGTTCTCCCACTCAAAGCCAGCCCGCACCGCCCTCCGTGAGATCTCGGCGGCAGCGGCAAGCGCTGGCATCTCCGCGGGCACCCCGCTCAGCACCGACTCACCGTTTCTTTCCTGTCTCTTCAGGGCGTCCCAGCGGTGCAGTACCTCCTCCGCCGAGTGCACCTTCACCTCCCCGAAGACGTGCGGATGGCGGCGGATCACCTTTTCGCTGATGCCACGGATGACATCACCGATATCAAAGCTACCGTTTTCATCGGCAATCCGCGCATGGAGCAATATCAGCAGGAGGAGGTCTCCCAGCTCCTCGCAGAGCTTACCGCTATCACCATCGTCAAGGGCTTCCAGCACCTCGTAACACTCGGCAAGGACGTGCGGCCGCAGCGAGCGGTGCGTCTGCTCCCGGTCCCAGGGACAACCGCCCGGTCCCCGCAGCCGCGCCACAATCCCAACCAGAGTCTCAAAACGCTCAAGGTCTTCCGTCAAAGCCATTCCTCCGTGACCAACACGCATAACCGCAAGTGCTCACATGCGCAGTTGCGGTATTGCGCAATTACTCATTAAGAAGGGAGCGTGCTCCCGATAAAGTCCCGCTGCCCCCGGATGAACTCGGCGGCGGTTACCACCTTCCTCCCCTCAAGCTGTACCCGCACCAGCCCGAGGATACCACCTCCCGTGCCCACACCCACCACCGGGGCCACCCCCTCCCCCAGGGCAACCACCTCACCCTTTGCCGCTTCCCCGGCCACAGGCACCGCCTCAACAACCTTCAGGATCTTCCCGCGAAATTTCGTATAGCACCCCGGCCAGGGGTAGAAGGCACGCACCCGCCGCGCAAGCTCCACCGCCGTCAGCCGCCAGTCAATCTCCCCCTCTTCCTTTTTCACCTGCGGGAAATAGCTCGCCTGTGCCTCGTCCTGGGGCTGCGGGACAATCTCTCCGCGCACCCAGCCCGCAAGCGCTTCAAGGAGCAACCTTGCCCCCACCTCCGCCAGCTTCTCGGTGAGGCTTGCCGTCGTATCGGCATCAAACACCGGGATTGCCGCCCGGCAGAGGACCGGCCCGCTATCAAGTTTCATCCTCACGAGCTGGATGGTCACACCGGTAAACTCGTCACCGCTCAGGATCGCGGCCATGACCGGTGCCGCTCCGCGGTGGCGGGGCAAAAGCGAGAAATGGACATTCAGGCACTGCCGCGGCGGGATATCAAGCAGCTCCTGGGGCAGAATCTGCCCGTAGGCGCACACGACAATCACCTCCGGTCTGAAACCCCTCAGCCTCTCAAGAACCCCCTCCGACCGCACCTCCTCCGGCTGGAGCACGGGGATCCCGAGCTTCCGCGCCGCCTGCTTTACCGGCGGCTCCACGACCATCCGTCCCCTCCCCGCCGGCTTGTCAGGCTGGGCATAGACCGCAACCACTTCGTAGCCGGCGCTCACCAGCGCTTCCAGCGAAGGCACGGCGGCAGCCGGCGAGCCCATGAAGACAATACGCACTTTTGACCCTCCCGCACTAATGGAATTCTAACACTTCAAGAAAAGCGGTCACAACTTCATTTTTATGCGCTTGCGACCACTGAAAAACGTCAAAAAAAGCAGTTTCCCTGAGGTTTTATGAGGCAGTGCCAAGGAAAAACCCCACCCCCCCGCGCTTGCAACGCACGACCGACCGACGGACGCTGACTAGACAAAAAACCGGCGCGGTAGTATCCTAGTGGCGTGTTGATGGCGGGCCAGCTACCCTAACCCGCCAGGCGCCAGGAAAAACCAGCCAGCCGTAGTTCACCGGGAAAAAGCGGGCATGAATACCGGAGGGGGTTGTTTTTGCCCTGCGGGCTGGCAGGAAGGCGCCGGGTATGGTAATACAGGGCTATCCGCCTGCCCCGGCAACCCGATTCCGCTAGCCACAGGAAGGAGCAAGAGCAGTTCAGCGGTAAAATATGGGAGTCATACCGAGCCTCACACCACAGGAAATCTGGGAAGCCGCCCTCGGCGAGCTTCAGCTACAGCTAAGCCGTCCTAACTTCCGCACCTGGCTTGCGAAGACTGTCGGGATGAGCTACCAGGACAAGACCTTCGTCATCGGCGTGCCCAATGCTTTTGCCGCGGAGTATCTCGAAAAGAACCAGCGTTCCCTCATTGAGAAGACGCTGCGCAGTCTCACCGAGCCTGACGTCAGGGTGGTCTTTCAGGTAAACGGAAGGTCACACGCCTCAGATGAGGTATCCCCCGAGGCGGTCATCCCGCCGCCGCCACCCGTCTTCATGCGCCTGAACCCCAATTATGTCTTTGACACCTTCGTTGAGGGCGAGGGCAACCGCCTGGCGCGCGCTGCCGCCATCACCGTTGCCAAGCACCCGGGGCAGGTCTATAACCCGCTTTTCATCTACGGCGGAGTCGGGCTGGGGAAGACGCACCTCCTTCACGCCATCGGGCACATCGCCTGCGCCAGCCACATCAACGTCATCTGCACGAGTGCCGAGCAGTTCACCAACGAGTTCCTCAGCGCCCTGCGCGAGCGCAACACGGAGGAGTTCCGCAACAAGTACCGCAGCATCGGCATGCTCCTCATTGACGATATCCAGTTTATCGCCGGCAAAGAGCAGACCGAGGAAAGCTTCTTCCACACCTTCAACGAGCTCCATAACACCAACCGCCAGATCGTCATCACGAGCGACTGTCCGCCCCAAGCGATGCACCTTCTGCAGGAACGTCTGCGTTCCCGCTTCGCCTGGGGGCTCACCGTCAGCATCGAGCCACCCGACTACGCCACGCGTCTTGCCATCCTTCATACCAAGGCAGCCCAGAAAGGGCTCACCGTCCCGCAGGATGTGCTCGAGTTCATCGCCAGCAGGGAGCAGGACAACATCAGGCTGCTGGAAGGCTCCCTCAACCGCGTGATTGCCTACGCCAAGCTTCTCCGGGTCGCCCCCACGCTGGAGACGGCGGCCCGCGCCCTTGAGGACATTGGCAGCCGTGAACACCCCACCACCGACCTCACCCCCGCCGTGATCATTGATGCGGTAAGCCGCAGTTTCAACCTCACGCGCGATGACCTCCTCGGCCGGCGCCGTGACAAGGACACCATCCTCGCCCGTCAGCTTGCAATGTACCTCATGCGGCGCGAGACCAACTATTCCCTCTCCCGAATCGGGCAGGAGCTCGGCAACCGCGATGCCGCCGCCGTTACCCATGCCTGCAAGCATATCACCGCGCACCTCCAGGACAACCCCTTCATCAGGCGCAAGCTTGACGAGATTGCCGGCCTCCTCAGACCGAAAAGCCACGTTGCCCGCTAGCCCGCTGTCGTCTACCCCACGCTACCCCCCCTCTGCCCCGCACCGCCTTTACC
>JAOAEN010000057.1 GCA_026416775.1 Dehalococcoidales bacterium | reverse complement strand
TCACGGCCCGCTTCGAGGACATTGACCCGAATACCCTGAAGATGGCAAAGCTGCGCATCATTGACACACTCGGCTGTCTCATCGGCGGGGCGTCCGACAGCGGTAACCCCGAGCTTGTGAGGCTTACCAAAGAAAAGGGGGGGAAAAAGGAAGCCACCATCCTCATCTACGGCGGTAAGGTGCCGCTTACCGAGGCAGCGCTTGTCAACTGCATCCTGGCACGCAGCTTTGACTTTGAGCCGGTAAGCCCCCTCGTGGAAGGCGAAAGCTATCCCGGGCATATCAGCGGGACCACGGTGCCCGCCGCCTTCACAATCGCGGAAACGGTGGGGGCGGGCGGTAGAGACCTGCTCACCGCCATGCTCCTCGGTGACGATATTGCCACGCGGCTCCTCGTCGCCTCGGGCTTCGGTTTTTCACTGGGGTGGGACGGGGTGGGCACGGTAAACGTCTTCGCTGCCACGGCGATCGCCGGACGCCTCCTCGGCCTTAACGAGAAAGCCCTCCGCAACGCCTTCGGCATCGCGCTAAACCTCCTCGGCACCACCTTCCAGTCGTTCTGGGACGGCACCACCGCCTTCAAGCTGCCGCAGGGACTTGCCGCACGCTCAGGGATTTTTGCCTGCCAGCTTGCCCAGGCCGGCTGGACAGGCCCCGTGGACCCGCTCTTCGGAAGATTCGGCTACTACAAGATGTTCACCGAGGGCTGCCATAAGCCCGAGGCACTTACCAAAGACCTCGGCAAGAAATTCTACTCTGACGGCACCTTCAAGCCCTATCCCTGCTGCCGCATCCCTCATGCTGCCATTCAGGCAGCACTTACCCTCGTCAAGAAACACGACCTGAAGCCCGCGGATATTGCCTCGGCGGTGCTTGAGGTGGCACCGGGCGGTATCGAGCACGTCTGCGGGCATCCCTTCCGCATCGGCGAGTTCCCCCACGGTAACGCCGCCTTCAGCTACCAGTACGTCGTGGCAAGGGCTTTTGTCTCGGGGGCGGTAAAGCCGGAGCATTTCACCGAAAAGGCCATCCGCGAGCCAGAGGTAAACGAGTTTGTCAGAAGGATAAGACTTGTCGCTGCAGACGACGTGCCGTTTGAAAAAGCAAGGCTCACGGTGGAGCTGAATGACGGCCGCAAGCTGACCGAAACGGTGCTTAACGTCAAGGGTGACCCGCTCACCAGTCCGATGACGGAGCAGGAAATCATTGACAAGTTCTGGATGAACGTGGAATTCGGCGGCAGGATAAGCCGCAGGAAGGCAGAGGAACTCCTGAAAGACCTGCTCCAGCTTGAAGAGGTGCCCAGCATCCGCCGGCTGGTCCCGCTGCTTACCGCTTGAACAGAAGGCCTGAAAAAGCCTCCGGCACGCCGTGCTTTATTTTCTTTCTACGAGCTCAATGAGCACGTTTTCGGCGGAAGACGGGTGGATGAAGGCAATCCGCGCACCGGGAAGCGTGATGGGCTCTTCGTTCTGGAGCTTTTTACCCCGGGCCTTGAGATTCTTTAGCTCAGTGCGGATATCATCGGTGAGGAAGGAGATATGATGAAGCCCCCCTCCCCTTTTCTCAAGGAACTCCATGAAACTCCCCGGCTTCAGCGGCTGGAAGAACTCAAGACGGATATCGCCGGATGCCACCATCACCGAGGTGAACTCCCCACCCGGCCCTTCCATCCGCTCCACGACTTCAAAGCCGAACATCTCGCGGTAGGCTTTGAGGGCACTTTCCATATCCCGGACGATGATAGCAATATGGTCTATCTTCCTGATCATTCTGCCTCCTCGGCTGCCTTACCATCCGCTAGAACGGGAAGATTGCCGGCAGCTCATGCGTTTTATTGCGGGTGAGGGTGCGGGGCATCACCGTAACGAGTTCTTCCGGGCTGAAGCGCCCGTCCTTCCAGAGCACCTGCTCCACCGGCGGCGGGTCGGTAAAGATCCCGATATGCCCGTGCCAGACCTCAAAGACACAGCCGTTAACGTGGTGCGCCTGCTCGCTGGCAAGGTACACCACAAGGACGGCGATATCCTCCGGCTGGTTCTCCTCAAGCATCTGCTTGATGCGCTTTTCGGCAAGCTCCTCGCCCCACATCTTTGCCCAGGCTTCCTTAAGCCCCTTTTCCTTCAGCATCTCCACAAAGCCGCGCGTGCCGGCAACGGGGCGGATGGCGTTACAGGTGACACCGTAGCGCTGCATGTCGCGCGCCACGGTGCGGGTGAGCCCCACGATGCCTTCTTTGGCCGCGCTGTAATTGGCCTGCCCCATGTTGCCCAGCCCGGCATGGGAAGATGTGTTGATGATGCGCCCGTAGTTCTGCGCGCGCATGATGCGGCAGGCAGCCCGCGTGCAGTAAAACGTGCCGCTCAGATTTGTCTCCAGTACCGAGCGCCATTCCTCATCCGTCAGGTTATAGATCATCCGGTCGCGGTTAAAGCCGGCGTTGTTCACGAGGATATCAAGCCGTCCGAAGCTATCAACTGCCGTTCTGATGATGCTTTCGGCACCCTCTACCGTGGCGACGCTGGCATAGCTTGCCACGGCGGTCCCGCCCGCTTTTTTGATTTCCGCAACCACCTCATCCGCCGGGCTTGCCGAAGCACCGCTGCCGTCCGTTGCCGCCCCCAGGTCATTGACGACAACGCTTGCCCCCTGTGCGGCAAGGGCAATTGCCTCGGCACGGCCGATGCCCCTCCCCGCCCCGGTGACTACGGCAACACGTCCCTTCAAAAGCTCACCCATAAGACCAACCTCCGTCAGGCGATAACCCGCTTCTCTTTCAGGGCATTGATATCATCCCAGCTATAGCCCAGAAGCTCGGTGAGCACTTCTTCGGTATGCTGGCTGAACTCGGGGGCGGTGCGCCTTATCGTCGGTGGCGTCTTTGAGAACTGCCAGGGCGGGGTGATCACCCTGAGCTTCTTCCCCGCCGGGTGGTCAATCTCACGGAAATACTCGTTCGCCCATGGCGTTGGGTCAACGGCAACCTCGGCGGGTGTCTTCACCACTGTCCAGATGACGTCCTCTCTGGCAAGCCGCTCCGCCCATTCCTTCTGCGTCCTTTTCTTGAATACCTCGTCCAAGATGGCGATGAGCTCTCGGTTGTTTTTCATGCGTTTTTCATGCGTGGCAAAGCGCGGGTCATGCTCAAGCTCCCCGAGCTCCAGCGCCCGGCAGATGCCCGACCAGTAGCGGTCACCCTGAATGCAGGCAAGCTGGATCCACCTGCCATCGGCACACTCGTAGCTGTTGAAAATGGGGTTGCTCTGGGTCTTGCGCGAAAGACGCGGGTACTCCAGCCCCGTGGCAAGCACGGAAGACAGGACGATCCCCATCGACCAGATGCCGCCGCCGAGGAGCGAGATGCAGACCTCCTGCCCTTCCCCGGTACGCTCGCGGTGGAAGAGCGCCATCATGATGGCACAGGCAGCATACATGCCGGTAGTGTTATCGCCGAAGCCCGGCACCTGGAAGGGCAGCGGCGTGCCCGGCTCCCCCAGACACGACATGATGCCACTGCGTGCCCAGTAGCCGACGAAGTCGTAGGCACCGGTATCCCTCTCCGGACCGTGCAGCCCGTAGCCGGAAAGGTGGGCATAGACGATCCTCGGGTTTATCTTTGATATATCCTTGTATTCCAGCCCCAGGTCGCGCAGGGCATGGGGGCGGAAGTTGCAGACAAAGACATCGCTTTTCTCCACGAGCTTATAGAGGATCTCGCGCCCCTCGGGCTTTTTCAGGTCGAGGGTGATGCCCTTCTTGTTCATGTTGTAGAACTCAAAGACGTAGTTGATGTCATAGACGGGGACGTTACCGCTGATCTTGATGATACCGCGCGTCTGGTCGCCCCCCTCCGTCCGCTCCACCTTGATGACCTCGGCCCCCATGTCGGCAAGGATGCGGCAGCAGACAGGGGCAAGCCCCGCCTCGGAGACGTCAAGCACGCGGATGCCCTCCAGAGCCATCTTCATAGCGCTCCTCCTAAAGGCTACTTTTCGTTCCCCACGATAAAGCACGAGCAGATGCCCGTCCCGGCATTGCCACCCAGGTTGTGCGTGAGCGCCAGGCGCGGGTTTTTGACCTGCCGGGGCCCGGCCTTACCCTGAAGCTGCTTGTACATCTCGTACATCATGCGCAACCCGCTTGCCCCCAAGGGATGCCCGAAGCATTTCAAGCCCCCATCGGTGTTGACGGGTAGTTCCCCCTTCAGGGTGAAGGTACCCGCCTCAATATCCTCCCTTGCCCTGCCCCGCGGGCTGAAGCCCAGGTCTTCATAGACGATCATCTCATGGATGGAAAAACAGTCGTGCACCTCGGCGCAACTTATTTCCCTGCGGGGGTCTTTGATGCCGGCTTCGGCATAGGCACGGCGCGAGGCGGTGACATTCTCCTCAATGTGGGTGAAATCGTAGTCCTGCCGCATGGCACCCTGCCTTGCCCCGACGGCAATCTGGAGCGCCTTGATGTAGATGGGGTCCTGCCGGAAACTCCTTGCCATATCGGCGCGGGTAACGATGGCAGCGGCGGCACCGTCGCTCACGCCACAGCAATCGTAAAGCCCGAGCGGCCAGGCGATGATCGGGGCATTGACGACCTGCTCAACGGTGAGCTCGTTCTGGAAATGCGCCTTCGGGTTGAGGCTCCCGTTATGGTGGTTTTTCACCGCAATCTGCGCCAGCAGCCTCTTTCCCTCATCGGGCCTGATGCCGTAGTCATGGAAGTAGCGCGTTGCCATGTAGGCAAAGGATGCCGGGGCGCTGTAGCCGGGACCGATACCGGAACTGGCATCCTGATTGTCACCGACAATGCTCGGCCCCTTGACACCGGTGGCACCGGTATCCTTGAGCTTTTCCACGCCGATGGCAAGCGCAATATCGCACACCCCGGCGGCAACGGCATATGCTGCCGCGCGCAGCGCCTCGGAACCGGTGGCGCACATGTTCTCCACACGCGTTACCGGGATGTACTGGAGCTGCAGCGGCGCAAGGGTGATGGCAGAAAGCCCGGAAAACACCGTGCCGATCCAGGCAGCCTGGACATCCTTCGGCGCAATGCCGGCATCCTCAAACGCTTCATACGCCGCTTCAACGAGAAGGTCTTCCACACCCTTGTCCCAGCGCTCCCCGAACCTAGTACAGCCCATCCCGATGATCGCAACCTTATCCCTGATACTTTCCATCGCCAGACCTCCACGAGGCCAGTGCATGCTGAAACACACGCACGGATTTTCTTTTTTGGCAGGGCATCACAAAAAGCCCTTCATGCCGGCGCCACCGGCCTTGCCTTCCAGAAATAGCTGATGATGCCGCGGTTTACGAACATGCGGCGGAAGGTCATCTCCACGGGCATGCCCACTTTCAGGTTTTCAACGATGCAATCGGTGAGCTCACAGACAAGCCTGCCCCCGCCCTCAAAATCGACCACACCGTTCACTCCCGGCGGGTTCAGTGTGGGCATGAGGCTGTCCACCGAGTAGGTGAAAAGCGTCCCGCGCTTATCGGAAAACCGGTACGGTTCAAATTCGTCCTTCGCCTGGCACTTGACGCAGACGCGGATGTTCTGCCCGAGCGGTGAAAACTGGGGTGTACCGCAGCGGCGGCACTTCACGCCGTAAAGGGCACTGATGGCGCGGCGCTCGCGGAAGCGTGCCGGGAGCGAAAGCGGTGGCCGTTCCGGAAGCGTCTGGGTCTCCACGGGGATGATGCCCCGCCAGGTGAGGTATTGCCCGTAGCTCACGAATACCTTGCCCACAAGCTTGTCCGAGACAAGAGGTATCCTGCGGAATTTCTCAATTTCTCCGGTAACGCGGAAGATGAACGCATCCGCACCGTCGCCGTAGCCCACCACGAGGATGCGCTCACCGGCCTTTGCCTGCTCGAGTGCCGCACCGAGCATGAGGAGCACCGCCGCTGTGCCGGTGTTGCCGACGGCATCGTAAAGCGGCGGCTGCACCTTTTCCTTTTCAAGCCTGAGCCGCCGTGCCAAAGCCCCATGCTGGCGGCTGTCCGAGGCATAGTAAACGATACGTGAAAAATCTCCGCTCTTCAGCCCGTACCTGTCAAGAAGCCCGCCAATCACCCGCTCCATGATGGGGAAGTAGCCCGCCTCATCAATGAACCTGCCCTCGGCGGAGCGCAGGAAACGGTCTTCATCAAGGCGCCAGTAATCGGTGAAGTCGCTGTAGACTGAGTAGCTCCCCTCAAGCTCGGCGACGACGTTCTCCGTCCCCACCGTGAGGGCTGCCGCTCCGTCACCGAGTGTGGCTTCAAGGCTGCCCTTGGCTGCCCCGGCGCGCATGTCCGAGGCGACCACGATGGCGCTTTTCCCCGCACCGGCAGAGACCGCATCGAGAGCTGCCATGAGGGCTGACGAGGAAGCCCGGAGCGAACCGGAAAAGTCCGCCGTATGACAGTCTTCCCTGAGGTCGGCGGCTGATGCCACCACCGCCGCCGCCTGTTTTTCCCGGTAAGGCGAGGTGGTCGTGGCAAGAAAGAGCCTGTCCGCTTCCCCGCCGGTGCGCTTCAGACAGTCCAGCACGGCGGCGACCGCCATCGTGATGGGGTCCTCGTCATAGCCGGCAACCGCCCTTGCGCCCTCGCCGCCGGCACGTCCCCACATCCTGCCGATCTCCTCTCGCCTGAGCCGGTACACAGGCAGATGAACACCAAACGATGTAATACCTACCATCTGTCAAGCCCCCTTGCACAAAAAAGCAGAAAACGAGCCCGAGGCGCTGCCACCGGCAATACTCCCGGGCCGCGGTAACCTGCGGGCAAGATTAAGCGACGGTGAAGCCGCCATCAACCGGGAGATTCACCCCGGTGACATACGATGCCCTGTCCGAGCAGAGAAAGACCACCACCTCGGCGACTTCCTTCGGGTCGGCATCTCTGCCCAGCGGAACCATCTGCACCACGGCTTCCGCCATGCCCGGCTGCGCCGCAAGCATGCGGTTATAAAAACCGGTGCCCTTCATCCCCGCGGGGCAGACCGAATTGACCCGGATGCCCTTGGCCCCGTAGTCCTTTGCCGCCGACTTGGTCAGCCCGTTCACCCCCCACTTGCACGCGGTGTAGATTGCCTGCCCCGGCGCCCCGATGAGCCCGGCGATGGAAGAGGTGTTGACGATCGCCCCGCCGCCGTGGCTCTCCATGTACTTCAACTCGTGCTTCATGCACAGCCAGATACCCTTCAAATTCACCCCGACAAGGCGCTCCCAGAGTGCTTCCTCGCCGTCGGTGAACGGGTGCGGCAGCTCCTCAATGCCCACATTATTATGGGCACAGTCAAGCCTGCCGTAAGTGGCAACGGTCTTCGCCACCATCGCTTCCACGTCGGACTCACGGGAGACATCAGTGCGGATAAACAGCGCCTCGCCGCCGGCCCTCTTGATAAGGCGCACCGTCTCCTCGCCGTTTCGCGCGTCAACATCGGCGACAACGACCTTCGCCCCTTCCCGGGCAAAAGCAAGCGCCGAGGCACGCCCCAGCCCCATTCCCGCCCCGGTGACGATGGCAACCTTGCCCTCCACAATCCCTGCCATCGCAAAACCTCCTCCTTAAAAGCTAAATCACAGTTTATCTTATTCCCCGACCACGGACAA
>JAOAEN010000056.1 GCA_026416775.1 Dehalococcoidales bacterium | reverse complement strand
GTCTATTATGAAGATATCAACGAGGGTGCGGAGCTGCCGGCACTGGTGAAGCTGCCGACGACGATGCAGCTTGTGAAGTACGCTGCCGCCTCGGGTGACTACTATCAGATCCACTACGATAAAGACTTTGCCCTGGCCAGCGGGCTGCCCGGGGTCATCGTGCACGGCTGGCTGGCACTTGCCTTTCTTGCCCAGATGGTGACCGACTGGATGGGGACGGAAGGCAGGCTTGTGAAGCTCAGCGGGAGCTACCGCGGGATGAACCTGGTGAACGAGGACATCATCTGTAACGGGAAGGTGGCGCAGAAGAGCACCGAGGGCGGGCGGCACCTTGTCAGGATCGAGCTCTGGGCGGAAAACCCCCGCGGGGACAGGACGGTCACCGGTACGGCAGTGGTGGCGCTGCCATCGCGCCGGACGGCGGGATAGCGCGGTTGCGCAGATGCGTAATGACGCAGTTGCGTAAGATACCGCGAGCCGTCGTCGTGGCCATGTCCCTATCGCGGGGCTGTTGCTTTTAACCGTGGCGTTTTAGCCTTTCGGGATCTGCTGCCGGCGAGCGGGCCGTGGTGCGGAATTGCGCAGGTGCGCTGATGCGCAACTACTCCTCCAGTGCCCCGGCAAGGACCTCGGCAAGATCGCGGCTGACGAGCCTTTCCTCCACGCTCTTTGCCTTGATGGCATCTTCAAACATCGTGAGACAGTAGGGGCAGGCGGTGGCCACGCAGGGTGCCCCCGAGGCGATGATTTCTTCAATGCGGCGGTGATTGACGCGCTTATCGGGGGGCTCCTCCATCCACATATGCCCGCCGCCCCCACCGCAGCAGAAGCTCGCCGAGCGGCGGCGTGGTAGCTCCGCGATAGCAGCGCCGGTGGCTTTGAGGAGCCGGCGTGGCTCATCGTAGATGTCGTTGTAGCGGCCGAGGTAGCAGGAATCGTGGTAGGTGATGGGGGTGGGGGCAGCTTGCCTCTTGAGCCTGAGGCGGCCTTCCTCGAGCAGGGCGAGGAGATACTGGCTGTGGTGGACGACGTCAAAGTCGCCGCCGAACCGCGGGTATTCGTGCCTGAGGCTGTTGAAGCAGTGGGGGCACGTGGTCACGATCTTCCTGACGCCGTGGCTCTTGAGGGCCTCGATGTTCTGCTGGCAGAGCGTCTGGAAAAGGTATTCGTCGCCGAGCCGCCGTGCCGGGTCACCGCAGCAGGCCTCTGCGTCGCCGAGGATGGCGAACTTCACTCCGGCGGCTCTGAGAAGCTTTGCCGTTGCCCTTGCCACCTTTGTGTTGCGTTCATCAAGGGCGGCGCTGCAGCCCACCCAGTAGAGGATGCTGGCGTCTTTTGCCTCGCCTATCAGGGGCACGTCCATGCCCTCCGTCCAGCTCGTACGGGTGAGCGTCGTGCCGCGGTAGGGATGGGCGCGCGCCGAAAGGCTCTTGAGGGCATCCTGCACGGAATCGGGAAACTGTCCCTTTTCCATGGCGAGGTTACGGCGCATGGCGATGACCTTATCGATGTGTTCCACGAAGACCGGGCAGGCTTCCTGACAGGCGGCGCAGGTGGTGCAGTCCCAGATGATTTCCTCGGTGATGACGGCACCGACCATCTCGGGGCGGTCTGCGGCAGGCTTCAGGCAGATGGTGCCGGGATACGCGGCATAGAGGTGCTTCTTGAGGTTCTGGACGAGACTCTTGGGGTTGAGGGCTTTACCGCTCGCATGGGCCGGGCAGGCGTCCTGACAGCGGCCGCAGCGGGTGCAGGCGTCAAGGTCGAGGAGCTGCTTCCAGGTGAAGTCCTCAATTTTGCCGGCGCCGAAATGCTCCGCCTTTTCAAGGTCAACGGGCACCAGTGCCCCGCGCGGCCCGAGGTTGCGGAAAAAGACGTTCAGCGGGCTCCAGAAGATGTGGAAGAGCTTGGTGTTGTAGAGCGCGAAGTAGACGACGGTGCCGAACACGAGCACCGCGTGGAACCACCACATGCCCGCATGCCAGGCGAGCACCCCCTCGCGGCTAAGACCACTGAAGGCAAGGGCGAAGGCGTATCCGCCGGGCGACCACTTTGCCCATGCGGGGTTGGTCTCAAGTTCCGTTGCCGCGATGCGCAGCCCCTCAATGACGAAGCCGGTGAGGAGGATAACGAGGATGAGAAGGATGGTTACGGCATCGTCGGGGAGGTTGTCAAGGCGGGCGGGCTTTAAGGCGTAGCGGCGGAAGATTGCCATGAGCGTGCCGATTACGGCAAGGATGCCGAAGGTATCGGTGACCAGCGAATAACCGAGGTAGAAGTTACCCTCCATGAAGTGGAAGAAGTAGTGGGAAATGAAGTCAAGGAAGGCACCGAGGAGAAGCACCCCGAAGCCGGCGAAAATGAAGAAGTGCATGAGTCCGGCGTAGAGCTCGCGGGGGCGGGGGTCCTTCGGCCTTGCGCCGAAGAACCGGCGGTGGATGAGCCCGTCAACGATGGCGGTGGTAAGAAAAGCACGGAGGCGCTGGAAATTCGCCGGGTGGCTTTCCCCGGCACCGCGCCGCCAGCGCCGGGGTATGGCAAAAAGTGCCCAGAGGAGCACGATGATGGTGATGGCACCGAGAAGATACATTATCCACGGTTGGTCAATATTCCAGAAGATCTCGCGCGCTGGTTGCATCGTCCAAGGTCCTTCCTGCAGTATTTTGCTGGACACGATTATATCATAAAATGTAACATGGACTGTAAGGTAGATCGGAGTGTGGCGCAGTTACGTAATTGCGCAGAAGCGCTGTTGCGCAATTGAGGAAGATGGAGCGGTTTGAGCTGATTGAACATACGGCGGACCTGGGCATAAGGGCGTGGGGCAGCACCCTTGCCGAGTCCTTTGCCAATGCCGCCTACGGCATGTTCAGCATCATGGCTGACCTTGACGGGGTGGTGCCGAAGGAGGTGCGGGAGCTCGAGGTGGAGGGTGATGACTGGGACAGCCTACTTTTTGAGTGGCTCAACAGCCTCCTCTACTATTTTGATGTGGAGGGTATGCTCTTCAAGGAGTTCGAGATCACCGAACTTGCGGAAAAGCACCTGCGGGCGGTCTGCCGCGGGGAAGTGTATGACCCGGCGCGCCATCGTCTGAAGACGGGGGTGAAGTCCGCCACGTATTACATGCTCAAGGTGGACACGGAGAAAAATGAGGTGCAGGTGATCTTTGACGTCTGAAGTGGTCTCCGGAAAAAAACTGCGGGAGGTGTGGTATGCCGAAATGGAACGGGACTCTGGAAAAGGTTGACGAGTACCGCTGGCGCATCCCGAAAAGCTATAAGTCAGGAATGCGCGTTGACGGGCTGATCTATGCCGATGAGGCGATGCTCAAACACATCATTGAAGACCAGGCGCCGGAGCAGGTTGCCAATGTGGCGTTTCTCCCCGGTATCGTGGGCTATTCCCTTGCCATGCCGGATATCCACTGGGGCTACGGCTTCGCCATCGGCGGGGTGGCGGCAATGCGCCTGAACGACGGGGTGGTCTCACCGGGCGGGGTGGGCTTTGATATCAACTGCGGGGTGCGTGTCATGCGCACCAATTTCACCCATGACGAGGTCGCCCCGAAGATCGGTGTGCTTGCCGATGCCCTCTTCAGCGCTGTGCCATCGGGCGTCGGCTCAAAGGGCGCGATCCGTCTCAAAGCCGGGGAAATTGATGAGGTGCTGGTGAAGGGCTCGCGCTGGGCGGTGGAGAAGGGCTTCGGCCGCCCGGAAGACCTCGAGGCCACCGAGGAGCACGGCGAGATCAAGGGGGCCCTCCCCGATAAGGTGAGCCAGAAGGCTAAGGAGCGCGGTATTCCCCAGCTCGGCACGCTGGGCTCGGGCAACCACTTCCTTGAGGTGGGCGTGGTGGACGAGATCTACGAGCCGGAGATTGCGCGCGTCATGGGGATTGAGCGCATCGGGCAGGTGGTGCTCTACGTGCACTGCGGCTCGCGCGGGCTGGGACACCAGGTTGCCGATGACTACGTGCGGGAGATGCTGCGCGCCATGACGAAATACGGTATCGAGGTGCCCGACCGCCAGCTTGCCTGTGCCCCGGTGTCGTCCCCCGAGGGGCAGGCTTACCTCGGCGCCATGCGTGCCGCCGCCAACTACGCCTGGGCGAACCGCCAGTGCATCACCCACTGGGTGCGCGAGGCTTTCCTGAAGGTGATGGGCGTAAGCGAGCGGGATGCGGGGCTTGAGCTTATCTACGACGTAGCCCACAACATCGCCAAGATTGAGGAACACGAGGTGGACGGCAGGAAGGTGAAGCTCGGCGTCCACCGCAAGGGGGCAACACGGGCTTTCCCGGCGGGACATCCGGAGGTGCCGGCGAAATACGCGGGGGTGGGGCAGCCGGCGCTCATCCCCGGGGACATGGGGCGGATGTCCTATATCCTCGTCGGGACGGAGCGCGCCATGAAGGAGACCTGGGGCTCCACCTGCCACGGGGCGGGGCGCATGGAAAGCCGTGCCGCGGCAAAGAGGCAGGCAAGCGGTCGCGAGGTCCTCAGCATGCTGGAGAGCCGCGGCATCACCGTGCGTGCCGGCTCGCTTGCCGGTCTTGCCGAAGAAGCCCCCGAGGCGTACAAGGACGTAAGCGACGTGGTGCGGGTGGCCCACGGTGCCGGTATCTCCAGGAAGGTGGCGCGGACAAGACCGATCGCGGTAATCAAGGGTTAGCTGTATGGAGCCGAAGTTCAGCCCGGGGCAGGCGGTTAGGATCATCCCGCTCATTGACGGTATCGGTCGGCATGACCCGGAGCTTAAAAGGTTCGCTGGGTGCACCGGGACGGTACAGCGGGTTTACTACCTGTCAAAAGAGGAAATCTGGGAGAAGGTCCTGAGGCTTGAGGACATCTACTGCTACGACGTTCGCCTTGACGGGAGCGGTGATGTCGTGCACGGCATCCCCGAGGTCGGGCTGGAAGCCGTGTCGCCGCTCCGTAATTGAGGAACTGCGTAGTTGCGCAATTACTCAATAGCGCAGATGCGGAGTTGCGTTAGATATCCTTGAGCACCTTTTCCGGATCCTTCACGTATTTTGATGCCAGCGTGCAGTGGACGAAGAGCACCGGCTTTGTCACGCGCTTGAACTCGAGGGGGCAGTGGACTATCCCGGCGGGGATGTAAACGCTTGTGGGGGTGGTGATGCGGTGTATCTCGCGCTCCGCCCCCAGCCCGATCTCAATCTCCGCCCCGAGCTCGCCCATGTTGTCCGGGTCAAACGACATAAAGTAGAGGTACATGTCAAAGTCGTGGTAATGGGCATGCTCTTCCATGAGGGTGGGCTCGGTGATGCGTAAAAACATGATGGTGAAGTTTGAGCCGTACTCCTTTTCGCCCGTGTAGATGAACTCGGGACCGTAGCCCCCGATCGCCACGGGCTTCTTGATCACGTATTTATCGTATTTGTTGGCCATGGGTACCTCTCCTACCGATTTTTGCCACTTGGGGCGGTTGCGTTAGAATAAGTATAATACCATGTGAGGCCAGGTGGAAGTGTGAGGCTCGGGCTCGTTGATACCCATGCCCATCTTGACGAGGTTGAGGACCTTGAAGGGGTGCTTCAGAAAGCGGGGGAAGCGGGGGTCAGCGCCATCGTTGCTGTCGGCTGTGATATTGCAAGTAACCGCAGGGTCCTTGAGATTGCCCTTCGTTACCCCGGCTTTGTCTATCCGGCAATCGGCTACCATCCGCAGATGGTGCGGGGGCCGGAGATCGAGGAAAATCTGGACTTCATCCGCAATCATCTCGGGGAGGCGGTGGCACTGGGGGAGGTCGGGCTTGATTACGCCAAGTGGGTAAGGGCAAACGCCGACAATGACGTCCAGAAGGAAGTCCTGCGCCGTCTTCTCGGGATTGCCATCTCTTGTGATCGACCGGTCATCATCCACTCCCGCTATGCCTGGCGCGATGCCTGCGACCTCGTCCGGGAGGCGGGGATCAGGAAGGCGGTCTTCCACTGGTTTACCGGCACCTCAAGCGTGCTCCGGGATATCGTGGCGGAGGGTTTCTATCTTTCGGTGACGCCGGCGGTCACCTATCACGAGGAGCACCGCCGGGTGGTGAAGGAAGTCCCCCTATCAAGGCTTCTCCTTGAGACGGACACCCCGGTAGTCTACGGACGTGGCACGGCAGACGAGTTCCGCGCCACCCCTGCCGACGTCCTGCGCTCCCTGAAGGGTGCGGCGGCGGTCATGGGGGGGGATGAAGCGGAGCTTGCCGGGATCACCACACAGAACGCCGCCGGGCTATTCGGTCTTGATCCCCGCTAGGGGGACAGCTTCGGGAGAAGTTCCCTGGGGACGGAGCCGGCGGTACTGGTGCAGGATGAAGGCAAGCGAGATAAGCATCCCGAGGACATCCGCCACCGGAGAGGCAATCCACACGCCGAGAAGACCGAAAAAGTGGCTGAAGAGGTAAAGGAGCGGCAGGAATACAAAGAACTGCCGCATGAGGGAAAGGAACAACGCCTCTTTGCCCCTGCCCAGCCCCTGCAGCGCGGTGATGATCATGATGCTCGGGCCGCTGAGCACCATCGTTGCCAGCATGATGCGCATGGCCGGCACGGCGACTTCCACAAGCTCGGGATTCCGGTTGAAGATGCGCACGACCTGCGGGGTGAATATCTCCCCGAGGATGGTCATGACGGCAAGGATGAGCATGGTGCCGACCGATGCCTTGACCACCGCCTGCCAGAGCCGGCGGAAGTTCCTTTCGCCAAAGCAGTAGCCGACGATTGGCAGCAGCCCGTGGGATACCCCCAGCACCGGCATGAAGGCGAAGTCCGAGATGCGCATCACGATGCCCACCGCCGCAATGGCAAGTGAGCCGAAGGACGAGACCACGATGTTGAAAAGGGCAAAGAGCAGGCTTTCCGTGATCTGTGAGACCGACGCCGGGGCGCCGACCCGGTAGATGTCCTTGATGATGGAAAAATCGGGCGCAAGAGCGGCGATTTTCAGCCGGAAGGCGGTCTTGCCGGCAAGGAAGAGGCTGACCCCGAGCACCGCGGAAAGTGCCTGCGCTATCGTCGTCGCCCAGGCAGCACCGCGGATGCCCATCTCCGGGAAGGGCCCGATGCCGAAGATGAGAATGGGGTCAAGGGCGATGTTGACGATGGTGCCGGTGACCATGATGAGCATCGGCTTGACGGCATCACCCGAGCCGCGGATGAGGCTGCTCATCACCATGCCCAGGATGAGCAGCGGTGAGCCGTAGGTCGTGATGACGAGGTACTGCCGGCTGAAATCCATGATGTCCGGCGTGGCACCGATGAGGCGCAGGATGCCATCGGCCGCAAGCGTTGCAATCAGGATGAAGATAAGCCCCCAGAAAGCGCTGATGGTAAACACCTGCCCGGCAATGCGGTTGGTTGCCTCAAGGTTGCGCTCGCCAAAGCGCCGCGAAACAAGGGAGCCGATCCCCGTGCTCGTCCCCCCGCCGATGGCATAGAAGAGGATCTGGTAGGGCAGGACGATGGTGAGCGCCGCAATCGCCTGGTGCCCCAGGCAGACGCCGAGGATTGGGATTGTCGCCCCCAGTTCACGAATGAGCGCGACGCTGATGCCCGCCTCGTTGGGGGTGCACGGTCCCGGCGAGATGACAATCTTCTCC
>JAOAEN010000055.1 GCA_026416775.1 Dehalococcoidales bacterium | reverse complement strand
GAGGACAGCCCTTTACCTTGAGGCGGCGATCTCCGGCGATATCGGCATGACGCAGGACCTGAGCGAGGGTATCACGGCGATGACCTACCGCCGCAACCCGAAGTTCATCGGAAAGTAGGAGGTCTCTGCGTGGACTTTGCGTTTACGCCCGAGGAAGAAGCCTTCCGGCGCGAAGTTGCCGAGTTTCTGGAGAAAGAAGCCCCGCGGGAATACCGGGAGAAGAAAGTTACCTACTTTGACATGGCAAGCCAGCCCGACTGGATTGCCCAGCACCGGCGCATGGCGGAAAAGCTGGGGGAGAGGGGATGGCTTTCCATCCACTGGCCAAAAGAGTACGGGGGACAGGACAAGTCCCCCTTTTTCCGTCTTATCCTGAGGGAAGAGCTTACCCGCTACCACTGCCCGGGCTATGATTCCATCGGCTGCGGGATCGTTGCCCCGGCGCTCATGCTTAAGGGTAGCGAGGAGCAGAAGAAACGCCACCTTCCCGGGATTGCTTCGGGCAGGGTCATGTGGTGCGAGACGCTGAGCGAGCCGAACCACGGTTCCGACCTTGCCGCCATCGAGGTCTTTGCCCGGGAAGAAGGTGATTACTTCATCGTCAACGGGCAGAAGATCTGGACGACGAATGCCCACTTTGCCGACTGGAATGCCTTGATTGCCCGGACCGACCGCAATGCCAATCCCCCCTACCGCGGGCTTACGTTTTTCCTTTTGGACATGAAGACCCCGGGGATAACCGTGAACCCCATCATCAACATGGCGGGTCATCATGAGTTCAACGAGGTGTTCTTTGAGGACGTGCGCATCCCGAAGGAGAACGTGGTCGGCGGGGTAAACCGCGGCTGGTATGTCGTTATGTCCCTTCTGGACTACGAGCGCACGAGCGATGTGGCTTATGCCGTTGCCGCGACCTATCTTGAAGAGCTCGAAGAGTTTGCCCGCGAGTGCGATCTGCTGACGGCAGCGGCGAAGGACCGCTTTGCCCGGCTCAGGGCAGAATGCCAGGTGGCGCGGCTCCTACACTACCGTGTCGCCTGGATGCAGAGCCAGGGCAAGGTACCCAATTATGAGTCTGCGATGAGCAAGATGGTCAGCTTTGAGCTGCTCCAGAAGGTATGCCGTTTCGCCGTGGAGCTCTGCGGGGAGTCCGGTGTCCTCGCCGAAGATTCTCTACGTGTGCCAATGCACGGGCGGATTGCTTCCTGCTACCTGCGCTCTTTTGGCTTTAGCCTGGAGCAGGGTACCTCGGAGATTGACCGCGATGTGATCGCCCAGCGCGGGCTGGGACTGCCGCGTTTGCGTTAGAATAGGGAGGAAGTTCGGTGGACTTTGCCCTTAACGAACAGCAGGAAATGATGCAGACCCTTGCCCGGGACTTTCTGGCAGGCGAATACCCGGAGAAGGTCCTGCGGGCGGTGGCGGAAAGCGAGACGGGTTTTGACCCCCGGCTCTGGAAAAAGCTTGCCGAGACCAATCTTCTCGGGCTTTCCATCCCGGAAGAATACGGCGGGGTGGGGGATTTCCTCGACCTCACCGTGGTGCTTGAGGAGATGGGACGGGCCTGCTTCATCAGCCCGTTCTTCACGGCGGTTGCACTTGGTGCAGGTACCATTCTTGAGGCGGGGAGCGCGGAGCAGAAAGCGTATTCCCTGCCCGCCATTGCCGGGGGTAAAAGCATCGTCACCCTGGCAGTTGCCGAGACATCAACCGGACATTTTGCCGAAGGCATCCGCTCCGTGGCCACGCGCGCTGGTGATGGTTTTGCCATCTCCGGAACGAAGCTCTTTGTCCCGGATGCCCAGGCGGCTGACCACATCATCTGGGCGGCAAGAGCCGAGACGGGCATTACCCTCTTCATCCTTGACATCAAAACACCGGGGATAACCATAAGACCGCTCAAGACGATTTCTGGCGAAAAACAGTGCGAGGTAACCTTTGAAAACGTCCGGGTGGGGCAGGACCAGGTGCTCGGTTATATCGGTCAGGGATGGGGCTATCTGGAGAAGGTGCTGGAGCGTGCGAGTGTGGCAACATGTGCCGAAATGGTGGGAATGGCGGACCACGTGCTGAGGATAACGCTGGACTATGCCAGAGAAAGGGTCGCCTTCGGGCATCCCATCGGGGCTTTTCAGGCGATCCAGCACCGCTTTGCCGATATGGCGGTTGATGTTGATGGTTCCAGATTTGTGACCTATCAGGCTGCCTGGAGGATAAACAGCGGGCTTCCCGCGGAGAGAGAGGTGGCGGCTGCCCGTGTCTGGGTAACGGAAGCCTGCCAGCGGGTCGTGAACTCTGCCCACCAGATCCACGGTGCCATCGGCTTCACCGAGGACCATGTCCTGCACTTCTATACGAAGAAGGTCAGGGCACGGGGCCTGAGCCTAGGAGGCATCGGTTACCATCTGGGAAAGCTGTCCTGAATTTTTCAAGTATCGTTGCCGGGGGAAGCCTCTCAATCACGGAGAGGCTTTCTGATAGAGGGAAAGGATGAAAAAGCTGCATTCGGTTGTTTTCCAGCCGAGCGGGGTGCGCGGACAGGTTGCCGAGGGCGTTACCATTCTTGATGCCGCAAGGCAGCTCGGGGCGGGGCTGGAAAGCATCTGCGGGGGGAAGGGAGTCTGCGGCAAGTGCAAGGTGCGTGTTGAAGAAGGGTATTTCCCCAAGTATCATCTCACCTCAAGCGTGTCTTCCGTCAGTGTCTCGGGAGAGGTTGACATAAGGCTGCTCAGCCACACGGAGTTTCGGCAGAACTACCGTCTTGCCTGCCAGACGAAAGTCCACGGGGATATCGTGGTCTTCATCCCTGAGGAGAGCCGCAAGGGCGAGCAGGTGGTGCGCAAGGAGGCTACGGCCCGCAGGATCAATGTCAACCCGGCGGTGAGGAAGTATTATGTTGAGCTCACACCTGCTACCTTGCACGACCCGCTCGGTGACTTCGAGCGTCTTGCGGAGAAGCTCACCGTGCAGTATGGTCTTGACGGGCTCACCATTGACTATCGGGTGCTCCTGAAGCTAGCTGATACCCTGCGCAGGGGGGGCTGGAAGGTGACCGTATCGGTCTGGCACGGCAGGGAAATCATTGATGTTGAGGCGGGAAGGGTAGAAAGGGGCTATGGCTTTGCTGTGGATATCGGTACTACCACGGTTGCCGGCTATCTCTGCGACCTGAATACCGGGGATGTCCTTGCCACCGAGGCGATCATGAATCCCCAGGTGGCATACGGGGAAGATGTGATCTCCCGTATCACCCATGCGACACGAAAGAAAAACGGTCTGCGCCAGCTCAACCGGGCGATTGTCGAGGGTCTGAACCAGATTGCCGCGGCTGCCGCCGCAAGGGCCGGAATCAACCTGGACCAGATCGTTGACATGGCGGTGGTCGGTAACACCTGCATGCACCATCTCTTTCTCAATATCAACCCGCGCCATCTGGGAAACACACCGTTTCCCCCTGTCATCCATCATTCCGTAGATGTCAAGGCGCGTGATCTGGGGCTCAGGGTCGGGAGGGGGGCTTATGTGCATGTCCTGCCGAATGAGGCGGGTTTTGTCGGGGCGGATAACGTCGGCGTGCTCATTGCGGAGGAGCCCCACAAGCAGGACAAGATGCTCCTCATCATTGATATCGGCACCAACGGCGAGCTTCTCCTGGGCAACCGCAGGAGACTGCTTTCCACTTCCTGTGCCACCGGTCCGGCGTTTGAAGGGGCGGAGATCAGGCATGGTATGCGTGCTGCTGCCGGTGCTATTGAGAAGCTCAGGATAGACCCGGTAACGAAAGAGGTGCGCTTCAAGGTCATCGGCAGGGAGAAGTGGAACACGGAGGATGCCAGTATCGGGGCAAAGGGCATCTGCGGCTCGGGGATATTTGATGCTGCTGCCCAGATGTTTCTTGCCGGAATTATTGACAGAAGCGGGCGGTTCAATACCGGAGTGGAATCGCCACGACTGCGCCTGAACGGCGGTGAGCCCGAATTCGTCATCGCCTGGGCACATGAGACATCAATCGGGCGTGATATCGTCATCTGCCAGAAAGACATCCGCGCCATCCAGCTTGCCAAGGCAGCCATGTATTCGGGTGCCAAGCTCATGATGAAACGTCTGGGAATTGAAAGGGTGGATGGCATAGTCCTTGCCGGGGCTTTCGGTACTTACATTGATAAGGAATCGGCAGCGGTGATCGGGCTTTTCCCGGACTGCGACCTGAAAGATGTCCGTGCTGTTGGCAATGCTGCCGGCGACGGGGCACGCATGGCTCTCCTTGATGTTGAGAAAAGAAAGGAAGCCGACCTCATGGCACGCAAGGTGGAATACGTGGAGCTCACGGTGGAACCCGATTTCCACAGGGAGTTTACTCAGGCGCTGGCATTTCCCCATGCCGCGGACGGTTTTCCCCATCTTGCGCATCTCCTGCCCCACGGCGGCTAATGCCCTTACTGCCGGGAAGTGATAATTGTCATTTCGCCTGTACCGCTGTATCGTGATAGACTGAACTATAAAGATGGTTTATCTCATTAACGAAGAGACACTTGGCGGGATAAAATCGCTGCGGGCTTCTTCCCCAGAGAAACTGGACTGGAGCTCGGTGTTTGTCCTGCCCGAGTGGCTTGAGGTGTGGTGGCAGTCGTTCGGGGTGGGTACCGGCATGCGCCCCTGGCTTCTCAAAGTGCAGAAGGATGGGGAAATCCTCGGGCTTGCCCCGTTGATGGCGGCACCCGGCGCGGTGCAGTTTCTGGGAAATACTGACGTCTGCGACTATATGGACTTTGTGCTTTGCCCGGGGCAGGAGACGGAATTCTTTGAAGCCCTGCTTGATTACCTCGCGGGCGGGGGCATAAGGCAGCTTGACCTGAAGCATGTGAGGCAAGATTCTACGGTTCTCAATATCCTTGCGCCCCTGGCAGACAAGCGGGGACTCGGTGTTGAAATACGGCAGGAAAGCGTATCTCTGGAGATGGCACTACCGGCTTCATTCGATGGGTACCTTGATTCCCTGTCCTCGAAGCAGCGCCACGAGGTCAGGCGCAAGCTGAGGCGGCTGCACGAGGAAGGCTCGGTGAGTTACCGCTTCGTCGGTGGCGGTGAGCCGCTTCCACCGGCACTTGATACATTCTTCAGGATGTTCGTGGAAAGCCGCAGTGACAAGGCAAACTTTCTCACCGCAGAGATGGAAGCGTTTTTCCGTGCCATGGCTTCGGCGATGAACCGTGCCGGTCTCTTCAGGCTCGGGGTGCTTGAGCTTGACGGACAGCCCCTTGCCGAGATCATATGTTTTGATTATCAGGGATGTGTCTATCTCTATAACTCCGGCTACGACCCGAGGTATGCCTCTCTCAGCGCCGGGCTGATCAGCAAGGTGATGGCAATTGAAGAAAGTATCAGGCTGGGAAAGAAGAAGTTTGACTTTCTCAAAGGGGCCGAGGCATACAAGTACCATCTCGGCGGGCATGAGGTCCCTTTATACCGCTGCCGGATAACGCTATAATAGGAAATCGGATATCGGCTGATGTCGCTGGAACATCTGCGAATAGCAATTTTAAGTGCCCATAGCTGCCCGGTCGGTGATCTCGGGGTGAGGGATACCGGGGGCATGAGTGTCTATATCCGCGAGCTTTCCAGAGAGCTGGGCAGGCAGGGTCATACCGTGGACATCTTCACCCGGGTGCACGATGCGCGCGACCCGCGTATTGAGGAACTGGCAGCCGGGGTGAGGCTTATCCATCTCCGGGCAGGTAAGGAAGCCAGAATTGACAAGATGGATGTCTACGCCTCGCTGCCCGAGTTCATAGACAATCTGGAGGACTTCAGGCGCACGGAAAATTCCGCTTATGATATTATTTTCAGCCATTACTGGATTTCGGCCCTTGTCGGAAAGTACCTTCAGGAGACGTGGCAGGTACCCTATATCACGATGTACCACACGCTCGGGGCAATAAAAAACGACCTTGCCATCGGGGAGAAGGAACCTGCGCTGCGCATTACGGCGGAAAGGGAGACCGCTTACGCGGCACGGCGCATCATTGTGGCAACCGAAAAAGAAAAAGAGGCCCTCTCAAGACTCTATGGTACCCCCGGAAGTAAGATCAGGGTGGTGCCGTGCGGTGTCAACATGGAGCTTTTCAGGCCTGTGGACAGGACGCAGGCGCGAAGAACCCTGGGGCTTGGTGAAGAAAGACTGGTGCTTTATGTCGGCAGGATCGACCCCCTTAAGGGTATCGGGAACCTGCTCAGGGCGGTGGCCCTTCTCAAAGGTTCCAGCAAGTTGAGACTGGTCATCGTCGGTGGCGATGAGGAGAGCGGGGAGCTTGCCGGCTTGAAAGGACTTGCCTGTGAGCTCGGGGTCAGCGAGATGGTAACTTTCTGGGGGCGTGAAAAGCACGAAGGGCTTCCCCTTTTCTACAGTGCGGCGGATATCTGCGTGGTGCCTTCATATTACGAAAGCTTCGGGCTTGTGGCGCTAGAGGCGCTGGCATGCGGGACCCCAGTGCTAGCCACGGATGTGGGTAGGTTGAGGGATATCATCCGTCAGGGCGAGACCGGTTACATCGTGGAGAGCAACCACCCGCAGGTCCTAGCCCATGCTATTGCCGGCTTACTCCGTCAGCCTTGGCATGGCGAGGAAAGAAAGCTTGCCATCAGGGCATCGGTCAGCAGTTTTGGCTGGTCAGAAATTGCCGGAAAGATCGCCAGGGAAATGCGTGAAGTGATAGAAGAAGCACTGGCCCTGCCGGTCTGATCCGGTAAGCTGGCCAGATGATATTATGCCTTATTTCTGGGCCGCTTCAAGTCTCTGTGGAGTATGTCTATGAGCGATGAAATTTACCTGATGGTCATTTCACCCCATCCTGACGACTGTGAGTTTGGCATTGCGGGAACCGTGGCCAGACTGGTACGGGAAGGTAAGCAGGTGGTCTATGTCATCTGTACCAACGGGGACAAGGGCACAAGTGACCGCACGCTCAGCCCCCGGAAACTGGCAGAAATCCGTGAGCGGGAGCAGCTTGCGGCGGCTGAGCTCCTCGGGGTGAAGGAGACGGTTTTCCTGCGCTACCCCGACCAGGGGCTTGAGGACTGCCACGAGTTCAGGCGCGACCTTGTGCGTGTGATCCGGCGCTTTCGTCCCCGCATTGTCGCCACGGCTGACCCGCACCGTCGCTACATGTGGCACCGCGACCACCGCATTACGGGCATTGTGGCAATGGACGCGGTCTATCCCTATGCGCGCGACCACCTTTCCTACCCGGAGCTTCTGGAGGAAGGGCTTGAGCCGCACAAGGTGCGGGAGATATGGTTCTGGGGGGCGGAGGAGCCGAACTTCCGCATGGATATCACCGATACTATTGACATCAAGTTTGCGGCGCTTGCCTGCCATAAGAGTCAGGTGGGTGATGTGCCACCGGAGATGCGGGAGCGCCTGAAGGAATTTGCCCGCCTGCAGGCTGAAGGCGAGAGTTTTGAATATGCCGAGGCTTTCCGCCGTGTGGAAGTGCGCTACTAGCTGAGCCAGAGGACATCGCCGCAGAGACCATGGGGGTGCGCGCGGGAGGCAAAGACAGCGTATTCCTTTCTTGCCTGGCCTACCGTGGTACCGTTTCCGTGGCCAGGGAGGACTACCGTCCTCGCGGGTAGGGTCAGGATTTTCCGGCTGATTGAATCAACAATCAGGGTGAAGTCTTCGGGAGATGCGGTATGCCCGGGGCCACCGGGAAAGACCGTATCCCCGGCAAAAAGATAGCTTCCGATCTTAAAGCACAGGCTTCCCGGTGTATGCCCCGGGGTGTGGAGCACTTTTACCCTGAGCCTGCCAACCCTCAGGAGGTCACCGTCGGAAGGCATGATCTCCGGTGTTCTTTCCAGGGCGGAGCTGTCGGTGGCGTGGCAGACAAGGGG
>JAOAEN010000054.1 GCA_026416775.1 Dehalococcoidales bacterium | reverse complement strand
AGCCCTGGGGGTGTCGTGCCGGGGTGGCATTGGCGATATAGGTGGCAACCCAGTGGTAGGCACCTATGGGGTTATGTCCGGGTACTTCCTGCCCCTGGATATGGATGGCGTATTTCTCCGCCCCCTTACCGAGCCTCTGGGCGGCAAGACGCACGCCATCCGCGATCATGTCCCCGAAGCCCTCGCGCCGGCAGAGCTTCTGGAGCATGGCAACGAGGGCACGGTGGTTACCCCATCTCATCTCAAGCCCGTCGGTGTCCTGTTTTGTAATCAGCCCCTTTTCGTAGCATTCCATCGTGAATGCCATAACCGCCCCGGCGGAAATCGTGTCAATGCCGTAGCGGTTACAGATGTCGTTTGCCATGATAATTGAATCAATATTGTCGTTAAGGCAGTTTGAGCCGAGCATGACGATGGTCTCGTATTCCGGGCGGTGCACGCCTTCAGAATAGCTGTATTCGCCGCTGCCCTTCTTCATGTGGGCTTCACAGCCCAGTGGGCAGCGGTAGCAGGCGACCTTCTTTGCCCTGCGCCTGTCGACCTCTTCGTAACCGATCCTTCTGGCATCGGGGAAGTCAGCGATGGCCACGCCCCCCCAGTTTTTCACCGGGGAATCGCCGCTTTCCACCGAGCTCTGCGTAACGTAAGAGGTGCCGTATTTGCCCAGCCATTCGGTATGACCGCCGAGCTGCCTGAGGTATTTTGTACGCAGTTCCTTGAGCAGCGCGGCATCGGCGACGGGTACCCGCATGCCACCCCTGACGGCAACCGCCTTGAGCTTTTTTGAGCCCATCACCGCCCCCAGCCCCGAACGTCCGGCTGCCGAGCCCTTATTGGTGATGATGGCAGCAATGAGGGAAAGCTTTTCGCCCGCGGGGCCAATGCAGATGACCCTGGCATCAGCACCGTGCTCGGCCTTCAGAGCATCCTCGGTCTCAAGCGTGCCCCTGCCCCAGAGACGTGAGGCATCCCTGAGAACAGCCCTGCCGTGGTCAATGAGCAGGTATACTGGCCCGGGCGCAATCCCCGTGAAAAACACCCCGTCATAGCCGGCGAACTTCAGGTAAGGGCCAAACTCGCTTCCGCAGTTGGCATCACCCCACCCCCCGGTAAGCGGGGACTTGGCAAAGACAACAAACCGGCACCCCAGGGGCACCGGTGTTCCCGTGAGCGGGCCGGTCATGATGCCGAGGGTGTTTTCTGCACCGAGCGCATCGACCCCGCCCTTCTGGCGCAGGTAAAGGAGCCTGGCACCGACGCCGTAGCCGCCGATGAAATCACGGTAGAGCCTTTCCTCGGGAATCTCTTCCTCTATCTTACCCGTGGTGAGGTTGACATTAAGGAGCTTTGCCATGTAGCCGCCAGCCATAACTCTCCTTTCTCCGCCAGAGAAACTATCTTTCACAAATCGGCAGAACCCGGGGCTGTCCTGAGAGGGTTGGAAAACAATGGCTGGGGAGGAAGGATTCGAACCTTCGCATACGGATCCAGAGTCCGCTGTCCTACCACTAGACGACTCCCCAGCAACAGCTAAAATTATAGCATGAAGAGAAAAACTGGACAACACTGCCATTGACCCGAATTGACAGTCCCGCTGTTTCGGATTATTGTTAATTGGGTGAGGGGCACCGTCATGCCTGGTCTTACTGAACTGGAACGTAATCTGGGGCTTTCCTTTCGCAATTCTGAACTGCTGCGCGAGGCATTGGTGCACAGTTCCTACCTCAACGAGAATCCCGATTACCGCGGAAACCACAACGAAAGGCTCGAGTTTCTGGGTGACGCGGTCCTGGGGCTGCTCACTGCCGAGGAGCTTTACCGGGCTTTCCCGAACCTTGCCGAGGGCGAGATGACACGGGCAAGGGCCTTCCTGGTGCGCCGCGAGACGCTGGCAGGACTGGCGCGTTCGCTCCGGCTGGGAGAGTTTCTCCTCATGGGCAGGGGAGAAGAAGCAAGCGGCGGAAGGGACAAGACCCCCAACCTTGCCGGGGCTTTCGAAGCACTCATTGCCGCAATCTACCTCGACCAGGGGATTGAGGTAACGCAGCAACTTGTACGGAGGCTCTTTTCCGGGCTCTGGCAGGAACTCACCACCACGAGCATCCATGATTACAAGTCAAGACTACAGGAAATCACCCAGGCAAGGTTCCAGCAGATTCCTTCCTATCATCTGGTGAAGGAGGATGGCCCCCCTCATGACAGGACATTCACCGTGGAAGTGAGGCTGAACGATACCGTGCTCGGGACAGCCAGCGGCAAGAGCAAGAAGGCAGCGGAGACCGCGGCTGCACGCAAGGCCCTAGAGGACCTCGGCAAGCACGGTGGGGGCTAATGCATACCCGGGAGCACCACCCGTCATTATGCTATAATATAATTACCTCATGGCTGAAAGAGGTGTGCTTATGGGAAGTCGCGACTATGTGCGCAGGGAAAAAAAGAAACCCAAGAAAGATGCCAAGAAACCTCTGTCCGTGCCGATAACCCAGCCACCCGTTGAGGTTGAGGTCATCAGGAAGGGGAAGAAGCACAAGGAAGAAGAACTTGAGGAATAAAAGCCGGTGAGCGGAGAGACGGCAGGATCTGACCGGGCTGGGCTTGCTTCACTAAGGGCACTGGTGAGGGGACGGGTACAGGGTGTCTTCTACCGGGCATTCGTGGAAGGGCACGCGGAGGAACTCGGGCTTGGCGGCTATGTCCGTAACCTGCCCGATGGGGCGGTGGAAGTTGTCGCCGAGGGAGAGAGGGAACAGCTCGAGAAGCTTGTCGGCTATCTGAAAAAAGGGCCCCCGGCGGCGCGGGTAGGGGAGGTAACCGTAACCTGGGACGAGTACCGCGGGCTTTATGGTGGGTCTTTCTGCGTTCGCTACTAGGGAGACGACCGGGCGCTACGCTTCAAGCTCCTTCTTCGCTGCCCTGATGAGTTCCAGATAACCGATGCGCAGCCCAAGCGCTTCCGCCGCCTCGCGGTCTGCCTCGTACGGCTCACCGATGAATACCTTGTCAAACTCCTCCACCTCGCCCTCCCCGGGCTCTTCCCTGACAGCGAATTTCTTGCGTGCCTCCACGATCCCCATGTCGAACGGCAGGGTGAAGTAGAGGTCAGCCAGCACCTTATCAATGCCCAGGGAGTAAAGCGCCTCCCAGCCCCTAGTTCCTTCACGGCGGTACTTGCTCACGGGCAGCAGCGAGAGCAGGTTCATGATGCTGAAACTGCCCGTGCCGTTGTAGGTCTTGAGGGGAGCCACGGTAATCAGGTAGTCGCTGGAAAGGACAATATTGGGCACCCAGAAGGTGGGGACGGCGAATGGCTTGGGGAGGGGGTTATCCACTTCCACGTAGATGCAGTCCCGCACGTCGACCGAAAGCACCCGCGGGAAGTTATAGCCAAGCGCCTGGAAGATGGGACGGGTGGGCATGCCGCCGGGGGTACCTTCAAGAAGAAGGATATCGGCATCGCTCACCCTCCGGATGCTGGAGATGATGGAAGAGAGCATCTCCACGCTGGTCGTGACCGGGTAAGGCAGTGGATGGGTGGCGCAGGGCTTGATCAGCACGCGCCGTGCTCTTGATACCACCGAGGGTACCCTGAACACGAAGTCCGATGCTTCAAATATCAAGCCTTCCTCCTTATGGCAAGGTGCAGGTCCTTTATTTCGCCGTTCCGCTGCGGGAGCATGGCAAGCATGGTACGCACAAGAAGGTCTTTAAGCGACGGATCCAGCGGGTAGCTCTTTCCGTTGACCACAAGGTCCACCTCCGCCTTTTCGCGTTTTTCAAGGAGCATCTTTTCAATCAGGTCGGCAATGCCCCTGACATCATCCGGGCGGAAGCGGGGAACGTCCACGTCCAGAGGCTCGTCGGTAACCACACCGATAAGCTGGGACGGGTCGGTAAGCAGCCCGTCCCCCTGCTCACGGCGGTGCACCTCAATCTTGGGGTAGGGGCTACTCTTGAAACCTTCCGTGAGCAGAATGTCGTGGTCCCAGAGGATGAAATCGGAAATCTCCCGCGGGTCAAAGTAATGGTCAATACGGCGGTAGATGGCAAGGTGGTCAAGTGAGTTGATGGCGGAAAGCTCGCTACCTGCCTTCGTGAAGCGCCAGGTGTCCTTGGCAGGTGTATCAAGGTCATCGGCATGATGCGAGTGTTTCACAATCGCCACCCTGTAGCCGCGGTTTTTCAGCTCGGCAATCAATTTCTCAAGGAGTGTGGTCTTGCCTGAATGCGACCTGCCCACCACCGAAATAATCAAGCGCATGATGAATAATCTCCCTACAAATTCACTTCCTCGTTCCAGTCCAGCATCAGCGCCCTGACCGTCTCGCCCTTGCGCACCACTTTCTTTTCCTCGGGGATGACGATCAGTGCATTGGCCAGCACCATTGAGGTGAGGATACCGGAGCCCTGTGGGCCGGTCAGCCGGGCATAATAGGTGCCGGTACGCGTCTCAATGATGGCGCGGTCGTAAATACGCCTGCCGGCATCGTTCTCCACGGTCTCTTCCATAACCGCTTCCACCACGGGTTTGGCAAGGTGAGTTCTACCCATCATCTTGAGGATGGCCGGGCGCACGAAAAGCTCAAAGCTAACCATGCAGCTTACGGCATTTCCCGGCAGCCCCAGGTGCGGAATGCTGCGGGGATTACCGGCCCTATCTATACCCTTGATCTTACCGAAGGCAAGCGGTTTACCCGGCTTCACGCGCACCTTCCAGAAGACCATCCTGCCATCGCGGGCAAGGATATCCTTCACCACGTCATAGTCCCCGGCAGAAACGCCCCCGGTGGTGAGCACCATATCGGCATCCTGTGCCTGCCGGAGCTTGGCAAGGAGCTCGGTTTCGCTGTCGCGGGCGATACCCAGCATTCTGGGGATGCCGCCGTAACGCTTGACCATGGCGGCGATGCTGTAGGCATTGCTGGCGTAAATCTTACCCTCGGGTAAGGGGCTCCCGACCTCAACAACCTCATTACCGGTGGAAATCACCGCCACCACCGGACGACGGATGACCTTCACCGCGGCACATCCAACAGCCGCCAAAAGCCCGATTTCCGCCGGGCGGACCACGGTACCTTTCCTGAGGACAGTAACACCTCTGCGGACGCTTTCTCCTGCCCTCCTCACGTTGAGACCGGGACGTGCCTCCTCAAAGATACCGATCTTTGCCGGGTCCTTTCGCTCCGCTTCATCCGTATGCTCGAACTGCACCACGGCATCCGCACCGGGCGGCAGCGGTGCCCCGGTCATGATACGCATGGCGGTCCCGGGAACAACCTCCTTTTCAGGGAGGTCGCCAGCAAGGATCGTCCCGATAACCCTCAGGTAAACGGGATTTCCCCGTCTTGCCCCTCCGGTATCTGCAGCACGCAGGGCATAGCCGTCCATGGCGGAGTTGTCCAGCGGCGGCACGTTGACCTGTGAAGTGATATCTTCCGCCAGCACCTGCCCCAGCGAGTCCAGAATGGGCACCGTCTCCACATCCAGGACGTCTATTTCGGCAAGTACCTTCTCCAGGGCTTCCTCAACGCTTAGCATCAGCTTATGTTTCCTTCAGCCAGTTTTCGGGCATATTCAAGGTCATTCTCGGTGTTGATATTGAAAAAGCTCAGGTGTTCGGGATCAAACCGGTCGATCTCCTCGGCCTCGATGAACCTGACCTTCACGTGGTCAAAAAGCTCAATGATGACCCTCCTGCCACGCTCAAGCAAAGTTCTGGCCGGGCCAATGCAGTTCCTGGAATAGACGGCATGAAGCGGCTCAAAGAAATTCTTCACCCTCGGGAGCACAAAATCGTACCCCGGAGATACCTCAACCATATACTCAAGCAGTGGCCTGTTCAAAAATGGCATATCTGCCGCCACAACAAGGTTATAAAACGAGTCTGATTCCACCAGCCCGGTGTAGATCCCCCCCAGGGAACCGCTGCCCGGGAAGATATCCGAAACTATCTTGACCTTCGGATCCCCGGTAAGATATGGAAACGTCCTTCCCTGAGCGGTAACAATGATTATCTTCCTGCTGAGGTCATCTACCCGGGATATGACCTGTTCCAGCAAACTGCGACTGCCGATTTTCTCCGATATCTTATCGCGCCCCAGGCGCAAGCTTTTGCCGCCCGCAAGGATGATAGAATTGATGTCCAACTTCGCTGTCCGTCGTACGTGGGCGGGTACCCCCCTATGTAATTTTAACACAAAACGTCAAGGGGAGGCAGGGGGTAATTGCCATGCTTTTAGGTTTTGTCCGGTGCCCGGTCCAACTTTCACACTCACCCCCTTTATCCCCTCCCACACTGGGCCGTTCGCGTGACTGGTAAATCCGGCTGTGTGAAAGGAGAAATAACAAAAGAGGGGCTTCGCCCCTCTACTCTTTACCGCCACATCGATACCAGAGCCCGTGTGATGGGGAACCGGTATCCTTCAAGAGCGGTCTGCGTCCTCTTTTTTCCGGACTTTTCTCCGAGTGCGGGTAGCCCGCCCCGCCTGAAAGCGGGGAACCGTCCTCAGACAGGCGCAGCATTCATTATTCCCCTGACCGGGTAAGGGGACAACGAAGCGGGGCAGTTCACCGAACGAAAACCGCATAGCGCAAAACCAGCGGAAGCCATCTTCCTTCACAGATAACGCGCCCGGGAAACCCGCACCACGCCAGCTAGAGTGACTGCCTGAGCACGATGATCTGACGCGTCCGCGGCAGCTTATCGGCACTTATGTCAAGCTCACTTCCCTCCGCCCTCACCACGCCGGTCTTGCCCTTCAGGAATTCCTCCACACCGGTGATGGGATAGTCCACCTTTTCGGTCTTGTAGTGCATGGGAAGGACGATTCTGGGGTTGAGCTGGTCGCAGACCCTGCTGGCGATTCCCGCATCAATCGTGTAAAAACCACCAACCGGGACCATGAGGATATCCACCGCCCCGATCGCCTTCACCTGGGCCTCGGTGAGGATATGGCCGAGATCGCCGCAGTGGCAGAGACGGATGCCGTCCACTTCCAGGCAGAATATGGTGTTTTTCCCGCGCTGGCCTCCCCCCTTCTCATCGTGGGCAACCGGGATTGCCCGTATCTTCACCCCTTTGATGGTGGCATCCTGCTTCACCACGGCCGGGTTACCCCTGATGCTGGCCACATGATTGTGATCGGCGTGCTCGTGGCTCACGGTGACGATATCGGCAGTCTCCCTGATGGGCGCATGTCTTATCCCGCCGGCAGACTCGTAAGGATCGGTGATGATCCTCACGCCGCCGGCGGAAGTGATAAGAAAAGACGCATGGGCAAGGTATTTGATCTTCATACCCACCTCCCTTTCGGTCTGGCTAGCCTGCCAGGCCCAGAATCACCTGCACAAGCGTGCGCACCGGCACTCCGGTCGCCCCCTTGACAAGGTAGCCCTTCTCTTTATCGGAATCGCTGGTGCCGGCAATATCCAGATGCACCCATGGGGTATTCTCCACAAACTCGGCGAGGAACTTGGCAGCGGTAATGGCACCGCCGTAGCGGTTGCCGACGTTCTTGATATCGGCAAAATCGCTCTTGAGCTGCTCGCGGTACTCATCGTACATCGGTAGCTGCCACATGAGCTCACCGGTCTCTTTCCCGGCAGCAATCACCCTGTCTGCAAGCTCCTGGTTATTGGTAAAGGTGCCGGTGCACACCGTGCCCAGGGCGATGCGGCAGGCACCGGTAAGGGTCGCCACGTCAATGATGGCACGTGCCCCGAGCCTGCCACGGGCATAGCTCAACGCATCGGCAAGGATGAGACGGCCTTCGGCATCCGTGTTGATGACCTCGACCGTTTTGCCGTTCATGATGGTGATGATATCCCCCGGGCGCATGGCGGTGCCGGAAGGCAGATTTTCGGTTGCCGGCACGAGTGCCGTGACGTTGATCTTCGGTCT
>JAOAEN010000053.1 GCA_026416775.1 Dehalococcoidales bacterium | reverse complement strand
ATGTTGACGATTGCGGGCAGCTTTTCCCGAAGCTCCGGGGAAAGCTCGGTGCCCCAGTCAATTTCCTTCGGCTCGATGCCGATGATCACGATTTCTTCGGGATGGCCTGCGGTAAGTCCCATGAGATGCAGGTTTTCGGCAACGCCCATTTCGTGGGCGGAGAGGCTGGAGCCATGCATCGTGGCAAGGTCCTGCGGGTGAAAACGGTAAACCATCCCCGGCTTGCCGCCGGCTCTTGCCGCGTCAACGATGACCAGCTTTTCACGTGCCCGGGCAAAGAGGATGGCTTCAGGCGATGTGCCACCATCCATAACTCTTACATCTCCGGGAAGGTCAAGCCTCTCCAGTGCCCGGATAACGTGGATGCCGATGCCCTCGTCCCGCAGGAGCAAGTTTCCCACCCCGATGACCACGACGCGCGGCACGGTTTCTCCGGGGCTGAGGGGCTCTGTCATGCTTCCGTCTCCTAGCATATCCTCGGCAGGAGCTCGCCGGCGGGCATGTCGATGATGCGTGAAGAGCCGAACCTTGTTTTCAGCATCACCTCACCAGAGCGGGCGGCGACGACCTCACCGATGATGGCGGCATTCCTGCCGTAGCGGTGGCGCTTCATCGCGGCGAGGACGATAGCGGCATCCTGCGGGGCGACGATGGCGACAAGCTTGCCTTCGTTGGCGATGTAGAGCGGGTCCAGGCCGAGCATCTCGCAGGCGGCAAGCACCGCGCCGTCGACCGGGATTTTTTCCTCCTCGATCCTGATCCCCACCCGGGAGCTGCGGGCAAACTCGTTGAGGGTGGCGGCAAGCCCGCCGCGGGTGGGATCGCGCAGGCAGTGGATATTGGGAGAGGCCCCGAGCATCTCACCGACCAGCCCGTTCAGCGGGGCGGTATCGCTGGCAACGGGGATCTCAAACCTCAGACCCTCGCGCTGGCTTAAGACGGCAATGCCGTGCTCGCCGAGATTCCCGCTCACGATGACCATGTCGCCCGGCGCGGCCCGTGATGCCGAGACCTCAACACCTTCGGGGACGATACCGATCCCCGAGGTATTGATGAAGAGCCCGTCTGCCTTCCCCCTGTTGACCACCTTGGTATCCCCGGTGATGACCTTCACCCCGGCTTCTTCGGCTGCCTCTTTGATCGACCTGAGGACTTTTTTGAGGTCGGCAAGGGCAAAACCCTCTTCAATGATGAAGGCAAGGCTCAGGTAGAGCGGACGTGCCCCGCTCATGGCAAGGTCGTTCACCGTGCCGCAGACGGCAAGCCGTCCGATGTCCCCTCCGGGGAAGAAAAGGGGACTCACGGTGTAGCTATCCGTGGTGAAGGCAAGCCTGTGCCCGGGGCTATCGAAAACGGCGCTATCGTCCATCCTCTCGAGGAGCGGGTTACGCAGCTCACCGAGGAAGCTTTCAATAAGCTCATGCATCAGCCTGCCGCCGCTACCGTGGGCAAGCAGGACTTTCTCATTATCGCTTTCCGCGTTCACTCCTTACCCCTCTTTCGCGGGATGGCCCCTCGGCCCCGTAGTGGTAATAGGTGGCACAGCTCCCTTCGGAGGAGACCATGCACGGGCCGATGGGTCGTTCCGGCGTGCAAAGCCTGCGGAAGAGCTTGCAGTCGGGCGGGGTGGCAACCCCGCGCAGGATTTCCCCACAGATGCAGCCCTCGGGCTCGGGAGCGGGCTTTACCTCCACGGCAAAACGCCCCCCCGCATCGTAGCGGGCGTATTCCTCGCGCAGGTAAAGGCCGCTCTCCGGCACGACCCCGAGCCCCCGCCAGCTCGCATCCCCGCTGCGAAAGACCCGGCCCATGAGTTCGAGAGCGGTGCGGTTGCCCTCGGCCCTTACCCCGCGGCGGTAGGTGATGCTCACCGCGGGCTTTCCGTCCTCAATCTGCCGGATAATGTCATCAACGGCAAGCAGTATGTCCAGGGGCTCAAAGCCGGAGATGGCACAGGCAATCCCGTACTCGTCGGCAAGGAACCGGTAGGGGTGCGCGCCGATGATGGCGCTGACATGCCCCGGGCAGATGATGCCATCAAGGGCTATTTCACCCCGCTCAACGATGGCTTTCATCACCGGCGGGCAGGTCTTGTGCAGGGAAAGCACGTAGAAATTTCTGACGGCTTCGGCCTCCGCCTGAAGTATGGTGGCGGCAACCGTCGGTGCCGTGGTCTCAAAGCCGATGCCGAGAAAGATCACGGATTTCTGCGGGTTACTGCGGGCAATCTCGAGGGCGTCAAGTGCGGAATAGACGATGCGCACGTCCGCCCCTTCGGCTTTCGCCCGGGCGAGGCTTCCGCGGCTCCCCGGNACGCGCACCATGTCCCCGAAGCTTGCGAGGACCACCCCGGGCAGGGCCGCCATGGCGATGGCGCGGTCGATATCAGCGGTGGCGGTCACGCAGACGGGGCAGCCCGGTCCGGAAAGCATCTCAATATTCGGCGGAAGGAGCTGCCGCAGCCCGTGGCGGAAGATCGCCACCGTATGCCCCCCGCAAAACTCCATAAGCCTTGCGGGCTTGCGGGAGGTGCGGCGGATCCTGTCAAGGACGCTCTGTGCCAGCGCCGGGTTGCGGAACTCAGTCGCGTATTTCATCTCGGGGTTGTCCCACCGAAGGCTCGGTCGATGTGCCGTCTGTCTTGCTTATTTCGCGCAGAAGTCGCAACGTCTCCTCTGCCTCAGCCTCATCAACGATGGCAATGGCATAACCGGTATGGAGCAGGACATAGTCGCCCACTCTGGCTTCCGGAGTGAGGGCAAGGCTGATCCTGCGCACTACCCCTTCAATCTCGGCCTCTGCATGATTTCCGCTGATTGACCTTATCCGTGCCGGTATGGCAAGGCACATCGTCTTCCTCTTATTACCGCGTTGAATGGTCTACCCCGCCAGAGCCGGCGATTGCCGCCTGCCCCAGGGAGACCCCGCCATCGTTGGGGGGCACCTGATGGTGAGTATATACTGTAAAGCCCCCGGACTCAAGAAGCGTATTGGTCTTCCGCAGGAGGATGCGGTTCTGGAAGACGCCTCCGCTCAGCGCCACGGCCCTGAGCCCCGTGCGGGCAGAAATAGCCTGACATAATTCCACAACCATTGCCGCGACGGTATTGTGGAAGCGCGCGGCGATGGTGGATTGTGCCCTTTTCTCGCGCCAGTCCCTGATGACGGCGGAAAGGGTCTCGCCCAGCCTCACGATCAAAATGCCGTTTTGCTCTTCAACACGGAACGGGTAGCCCCCTTTTTCGTCCGGCGCTTCAGATGCGGCCACCTCCAGCTCAATAGCCGCCTGCGCTTCGTACTCAATGGTGCCCCTCACGCCGATGATGGCGGAGACGGCATCAAAAAGCCGCCCCATGCTTGAGGTGGGCGGGCTGTTGATGCCTCTTGCCACCTGGGTACGGATGATGTCAAGACCTGCCTTACCCGCGAGCGCCAGGGCGGGCAGGCCTTCGGGGATGTCCATGCCCAGCGCGGTGAGGTAGCCGAGCGCAGTCCGGTAGGGGTTCCTGATGGCGGCCTCGCCGCCGGGTAGCGGCAGGTACTCGAGATGAGCGAGGCGGCGGAAACTGCGGCAGTCGGCAAGGAGCACCTCCCCACCCCAGATTTTCCCGTCGCTGCCGTAGCCGGTGCCGTCAAAGGCAACCCCGATGACAGGCCCGGTGACGGCGTTGTCCGCGAGGCAGCTTGCGATGTGGGCGTGGTGGTGCTGGACCCTGACAAGCGGAAGGCAATCCATTTTTGCCCGTTCCTCAGCATACCTCGTTGTGAGGTAGTCCGGGTGCAGGTCGCAGGCGATTGCTTCCGGTTTAATGCGGAAAAGCCGCTCGTAAAGGACGATGGTCTCCGTGAAGTGCTGCAGGGTGAGACTATTGTCCATGTCGCCGATATGCTGGCTCACAAAGGCAAAGTTGTCGCGCGCAAGGCAGAACGTGTTCTTCTCCCCGGCGCCGCAGGCAAGGAGCTGTCCGCATCCGAAGGGGAGACGGACCGGGTGGGGGGCAAAACCACGCGCCCGCCGCACAAACCGGGGGTGTCCCGCTTCCATCAGCATCACGCTGTCATCGTATCGGGAGTAGATATCGCGGTTGTGGAGGAGGAAGTAATCGGCAATCCCGCCGAGCCGGGAAAGGGCTTCGGCGTTATCCCTGGCGATGGGCTCCTCGCTGAGGTTGCCGCTTGTCATCACGAGGGGGCACCCCACCCGGCGTAGGAGGATGTGGTGGAGGGGGGTGTAGGGGAGCATGATGCCGAGGTGTTTCAAGCCGGGTGCCACCTCGCGGGTGATGGTGGAGCCTTCCTTCCAATTCACGAGGACGATCGGGGCTGCCGGAGAGGTGAGGAGCCCTGCCTCCGCATCGCTTATTTCGGCATGGCAGCGCGCTTCTTCAAGCGTGGCAACCATCACGGCGAAGGGTTTTGCCGGGCGGTGCTTGCGGCGGCGCAGCTCGGCAACCGCCTCTCTATTAGCGGCGTCACAGGCAAGGAGAAAGCCGCCGAGCCCTTTGATGGCGATGATCTTTCCTTCCCTGAGGAGTTCTGCCGCCCTGCCGATGGCGTCGTCGGCGGTCTTCCTGCCGTGGACATCGGTAAGCTCAAGCCGCGGCCCGCAGTCCGGGCAGGCGTTGGGCTGGGCGTGGAAGCGACGGCTGCGCGGGTCGTCGTATTCCTGCTGCCAGCGGTGGCACATGCGGAAGACCTTCATCGTCGTGTTGGCGCGGTCGTAGGGGATATCGGCGATAATCGTAAAGCGCGGACCACAGTTGGTGCAGTTGGTAAAGGGGTAGAGGTAGCGGCGGTCGGCAGGGGTTGAAAACCTCGGCGAGGCAATCGGGGCAGGTGGCGATGTCGGGGGCGATAAGCTGGTACCTGTCCGCCTCAGCAAGGCTTTCCCTTATCTCGAATCCCGCATAGCCGACGGGTTTTCACTCCGTAACGGAAATGTCCTCAATGCGCGCAAGGGGTGGTGCCTTCATGCGCAGCTCGCCGATAAAGGCATCCACGCGGGACCTATCGCCTTCAATCTCAATCCTGACATCACCCGAGGTGTTGCAGACCCAGCCACAGAGGTTATGTCCGGTGGCAAGCCGGTAGACGAAGGGACGGAAGCCCACCCCCTGCACCACGCCCCTGATACTGATGCGCGCAAGATATCGCGAACCCGCCACAGAGATACCCCCATCTTTAAGTATAGATGAGCGCTCCCCCGGGGGCAAACTTACCGGCTGCATCTGGCGCCCACCATTCTGTCATCTTCCCACACGGCGGAAGCACCTCTTCCGTGTGAGGGGATACAAAGATGGGGGCACCATCTTAAGTCCCATCTCCCCGTCTCGCACATCCGGATCTGCCAATCTCGTAGATGCCTCGGTGTGGGAGGGGGAGTAAAAGGGGGAGTCCGGAGAGTCAGAAAATCAACCGGGCACAGATAAAACCATTGGGGATAAGGTGGAGTTAGATGGCCGTCAAAACGCAGGTAAAAACCCTTTTGGGTGCATCTTGCAGGGGCTGGTTGGGTGTGTTATAATCGGATGGACTAGAGTTGAATAGCCGTTACTTGAAGTGGGTCCGATTCCCACTTTTTTAATTATAAAAGGGAGCGGAGGTCGGCATCCGGATGAAGAGCGATTTTATGCTCGCCATAACGCAGCTTTCGGCAGAGAAAAACCTGCCAAAGGATGTGGTGCTTGCGGCGGGGGGAGCGGCGCTGGGATCGGCATACAAGAAGAGCAGCCTCTTCAGCCCCAATCAGAACATTTCGGTGAAGATCAACCCGCAGACCGGCAGGGTTGAGGTGTGGGTGGAAAAGAAGGTCGTTGCCAGAGTGACCGACCCGCACGTGGAAATTTCGCTCCGCGAGGCCAGGACGTTCAAGAAGGATGCCGAAATCGGTGAGACCATCATGGTTGAGGCCACGCCGGAGGGCGCCGGGCGCATCGCCGCGCAGACGGCAAAGCAGGTGATCCTGCAGCGTCTGCACGAGGCGGAGCACAGCGCCATTTTTGAGGAATTCGCCGATAAAGAGGGTGAGGTGGTGAGCGGGGTGGTCCAGCGCTTTGAGGCCGGTAACGTCCTTATTGATATGGGACGTACGGAGGCGGTGCTCCCGCCCTCGGAGCAGGTGCGTACCGAGCGTTACCGCGTGGGACAGCGGCTCAAGGTCCTCCTGCTTCAGGTTGCCCGCACGAATAAAGGGCCGCGGGTCATCGTCTCGCGCTCGCATCCCGACCTTCTGCGCCGGCTCTTTGAGATGGAGGTCCCCGAGGTCTATAACGGCACGGTGGAGATAAAGTCGATTGCCCGTGAGGCAGGCTCGCGTTCCAAGGTGGCGGTGGCGGCAAAGCAGGAGGGGGTGGACCCGGTCGGCTGCTGTGTCGGGCTGCGGGGTATCAGGATCCAGAACATTGTCAACGAGATTAACGGGGAAAAGATTGACGTCGTCATGTGGCATCCGAACCCGGCGACCTTCATTGCCAATGCCCTCAGCCCGGCGCACATTCTGAGCGTTGAACTGAACGAAAAAGATCAGTCCGCCACGGTTATCGTGCCTGATAAGCAGCTTTCCCTTGCCATCGGCCGGGAGGGGCAGAATGCCCGGCTTGCCGCTAAGCTCACCGGCTGGCGCATTGATATCAAGAGTGCCTCGGCGGCGGAGGCGGAGAAGGTTGCGGTTGCGGCTGCCGGGGAGGAGAAGGCCGCCCCGGAGACTGCGGCGGAAGAGCCCGCCGTGCTGGCATCCGCCGGTGAGGGGCCGGTGGCTGAGGCGGAGCTGCCTGTGGAGACCGTCGAAGCCGGGCCTATCGGTGGGGAGGTCGCCCCCGAGGAGCCCGCGGTTGCGGAGGAAGGGGAAGGCGTGGTGGCTGAGGAAGCCGAAGTGGCCGGGGAGGCGGGAGAGGAGATCCTTGCCCCACCGGTTATTCTTGAGACTGCGGATACCGCCGGCGGCCAGCTACGGTTTGCCGAGGATATTCTCGGGACGAGGTACGGCAGGGGCGATAGCGGGCAGCACAGCAAGAAGAAGAAAAAGAAGGGTGCCTATGCCCGGGACGGCGGTGAGGAAAGCAGCAAGGCCAAAAAGGGCCGCCGTGACTTTGATATAGATGAAGACATCTTTGAAGAATAACCGTATGCCTGCGGCAAGGCATGTCCCCCAGCGTACCTGTATTGCCTGCCGCAGGATGGCAAGCAAGCGTGAGCTGGTACGCCTTGTGCGTACCCCTGAGGGTAATGTTGAGTTTGACGTGACCGGCAGGAAGAACGGTCGCGGTGCCTACATCTGCCCGAACCCGGTCTGTCTGGAGAAGGCATTGAAGGCGAGGAAAGCGCTGGAAAGGGCACTGCGGTCGCAGCTTGCCGAAGGAGACTGCGCCCGGCTTATCGCCGAGGGGAGAAGGTTAATTGAAGGACTCTATGGTACCGGGACCGGCTAAACAACCGAATACGACCGGACAGCCCGCGCCCAGGGCGGAGAAGCCGGCGGCACCGGCAAAGGTGCCCGAGGTGGAGCTGCCGCGCTCGCTTACAGTGCGCCAGCTTGCCGAGCTGCTCAGGGTGGATGCGATCCAGGTGATCAAGCAGCTCATGCGCGGCGGCATCATGGCAAATATCAATCAGGTCGTCAGCTATGAGGTTGCCGCGGGCGTGGTGGCGGCATTCGGCTACCGGGCGCGCCCCCAGTCGCTTAAGGAAAGGCAGCTTGCCACGGCGGGGGAGCAGGTCAAGAAGCTGAAGCCCCATTACGGGAAGGAAGCCGGGAACCTGCTGCCGCGTCCCCCCGTGGTCACGGTGATGGGGCATGTTGATCACGGCAAGACGAAGCTGCTTGATGCCATCCGTAAGACCAATGTGGCGGAGTCCGAGGCGGGCGGGATTACCCAGCATCTGTCTCTTATACACATCTGACGCTGCCG
>JAOAEN010000052.1 GCA_026416775.1 Dehalococcoidales bacterium | reverse complement strand
CTCGTAGACCACGGTCATCTGGGCCGACTGCTCATTATAGGAATAGCACTTCGCCGGGCATGCCCTGACGCAGGTACGGTGCTCGCATTTCGCGCACGTCTCCCTGTCCAGGATGATATGCGACCGGTCATCCGCCTCAAACTGGGTGAGTTGGGCAAGGTCATCAATATTCATTTCACAGTAATCCCCGCAGGATACGCCAGCCGTCAGCGATAAGGCCCGTAAGCCCCACCTCCTGCCTCAACCTCCGCAGGACAAGACGGGAAAGCCTCCGGCGGGGACGGGTTCCCGTGCGGTAGACCTCGTTCATTATGTCAACAAGTAGCCGCGGGTAGGTCCGGTAGAGACGGTCAAGCCGCATCATCTCCGGGGCATGACGGAATGTCTTCATGTCCCTGAGGACGAAGCTCGCCTCAAGCCTTTCCCGGTAGCGGGAGAGTACCCGCGCGCTGAAGTCCCCCGCCTGGAAGGCTTCAAGCAACGTCTCCGCGGCAAGGACGCCCGAAGTCATCGCCAGGTTCATCCCCTCGAGGTTGATACCGTTGGTATAGCATAGCCCCGCCGCATCACCGACGACCAGCATGCCGTCGGTATACAATCGGGGCAGGCACCCGTAGCCCCCTTCCGGGACGAGGTGTGCCGAATATTCAAGCGGGCTAGCACCCCTAAGGAGCCGGGCAAGGAAGGGATGGGCGAGGAAATCATTCAGCACCTCATAGGGTGCCCTGCCGGAAGCGATAAGCGAGTCCAGATGCAGCACCATCCCGACGGAAACGGTATCAAGATTAGTGTAGAGAAAGCCACCCCCATGAATTGCCCCGCAGCCGCCAACAAAGCTGATGTCCGCCCCCTGCTCGCGGACAAGCCCGAAGCGCTCGTCGATCACCGCCTCAGGCAGCCCCAGCAGGAGCTTAACACCCAGCCCCATATTCTCAGGGCGGAAGTCACGCCTTAAACCCGCCTTTTTCGCCAGAAACGAAAGCACGCCATCGGCGGCAATGACCGCATTCCCCTCAACCACCCCTTCCCTGCCCATAACGGAACCCCCGCGGATGCGCCCGTCCCTACGGATGATGTCCTCGGCAGTGCACCTGTTGAGAAGCAGCGCCCCAGCCTTTACCGCCTCATCTGCCAGCCACCGGTCAAACACCGGGCGGAAGACGGTATAGCCGTTATGGGGCAGCTTATCAAACCCGCCAAGCTCGCTTGAAAGCATAATGGCTGAATCTTCGGTGAGGAAGGCAAGCGTCTTCTTATAGACATGGCGTTCAAGCGGGGCGCGTTCTGCAAAATCGGGGATGAGTTCTTCAAGCACGGGTGTGCGGTGCAGGAGCCCACCGAACATGTTCTTGGCCCCGGGGTGGTCTCCCCGCTCCACGATGACCACGCGAAGCCCGGCGCGGGCAAGCCTGAGGGCGGCAAGACTCCCCCCCGGTCCCGCCCCCACTACGACAACATCAAATGATTTCGCCATTTTCCTTTGCCCGTCTTATCCTCTTTATCAGCTCAGGCAGGATATCACGCAGGTCGGCGGCAACCCCGTAGTCTGCATTCTTGAAAATCGGGGCATATGCATCACGGTTAACGGCGATGACCCTGCCCGCTTCCTGAATCCCACCGACATGATGCGTTGCCCCGGAAACGCCGAGGGCAAGGTATAGCTCCGGGGCGATGACCTTACCCGTCTGCCCGACCATACGTTCGCGGGGGATTTTCCCGATGTCCACCACCGGACGGGTGGTGCCGATGGTACCTTCAAGCAGCCCGGCAAGTTCAAGCACCATCGGGTAAACATCATCGCCGATTGCCCCCATGCCGGCACCGATAACCACCCTTGCCTCGGTAACGTCAAGATCCCGCGCAGGGACGGAAAAAGAGCCAAGATACTCGGGCAGACCACCTTCGGGCAGCTCAATCCGGCGCACGATGGTCTCTGGCTCCCGAGACGGTGCGGAAGTCGCACGTGCCGGCAGGAAATCGGGGTCAAACGTTACAATCGCGGTATTTTCCCCGCGGAAAGAAAGCTCCTCGTAAAGCTGCCCGCCATAGACCTTGCGGAAAAAGCGTGGCCTTTCCGGTTCACTTATGTCAACATTAACCACACCGGTGATGGCCCCGGTTTTCAGGCTGCCCGCAAGAAACGGCGCAAGCTCCCTCATTGGCAACACATCCGCCATGAGGATGAGCCACGGTTTCTCCTGCTGCACCAGCGCAAGCAGGCCCGTTGCGCCAGCCTGTGCTGAAAAATGACTGAAGCCGTGGCTGACCAGCACATAATGACGTTCTATCCCGCAGACGGAGGGAAGCCCGGGGATAGCTACTTCGTCCGGGGCAAACGAGACCGCAGTAAGTCCACCGCCGCAGGCTTCAGCAATCCGCCTCGCCTCGGAAAAGAGGGCCGGCAGGAATACCGTTCCGCGCCTTCCGCCGTCCTCGTACGGTGCACCGATTACCCAGACCTGCTTTGTCATGAGGATCCCTGTAAGTTCAGATCGCCCGCGCGATCCTGTCCCCCTCCAGAACAGCCATGTCAATCTTTCGCGGGGCAACGCAATCGCCGATGCGGTAAAGCTCCTTCACCCTGCCTTTCAGGGCTTTATACAGGCTATCCTCGGCACGGTTGCCCATGGCATAGACGACACTGTCAAAGCCATCAAAGGTATGCCACTCGTTGGAGTAGAAGTTGAGCCCCTTCACCACGGTGCCCTGAATCTCAGTCACTGCAAAATCGGGCGTAAAGGTAACCCCCTTGCGTACCAGGCGCTGGTGGGTGAGATACTGGTCCTGACATGGTCCCAGATCCGAACCGATGGTCGGCGAATTAGTAACGATGTGCACTTTAACACCCCGGTCGGCGAGGAACTCCGCCGTGGCAGTTGCCTGATGGTGCCCGTCGTTATCGATAAAAAGGACGCTCCTGCCCACATCGGCATTGCCGGTCAGCACCTGCCAGACGTTATACACCCGCGGTCCGTCCCCACCGGGGAGCGTGCAAGGCTTGGGCAATGCCCCCGTCGCCACGATGACCACATCCACACCCTGCGCCAGGACGAATTCCGCCGTAACCTCCTGATTGAGGACAATTCTCACAGGGAGGAGCTTCAACTGGTTTTCAAAATTACGGATGACCGTTTTTAGCTCTTCCCTGCCCGCCCCCAGCGCTGCGATATTGACCTGCCCGCCGAGCCGGCCGGACCTCTCGTAGAGGACAACCTCATGGCCGCGCCGGGCACAGACCTCCGCCGCCTTCATCCCCGCCGGTCCCCCGCCGATGATGAGCACCTTCCGCCTCACCACCGCATGTTTGAGAGTGCGCCTTTCCTTCTCGTAACCGATATCCGGGTTCTGAATACAGCCAATTGTCTTGTTCAGCCCCACGCGCCCGTAACATCCCTGGTTATCGGCAACGCAGTAGCGGATCTCGTCAAGCCTGCCCTCCTTCGCCTTGCGGGCAAGGTGCGGGTCACAGATCTGGGCACGCACCATGCCGATCATATCCGCCTGTCCCTCGGCAAGCACCCTTTCGGCAAGGACGGGGTCGTTGATCCTTCCCGTGCAGAAGACGGGGAGCTTCACAACACTCTTAATGCCGGAGGCAAGCGGAATGGTATAGCCGAGTGGCGTATGCATGCTGGCACCGACGAGATAGAGGTTGTAGAAGGTGGCAAGCGTGAGGTCAATGAAATCAATAAAGCCGCTTGCTTCAAAGCGGCGGGCGATCTCCTTCGTGTCCTCAAGGGTGAGCCCTCCCTGCACCATCTCATCAGCACAGAGGCGGATACCCAGCGTGTAGTCCCTCCCTACCGTCTTCCTTACTGCGGCGATCACCTCAAGGGGAAAGCGCATCCGGTTTTCCAGGCTACCGCCGTACTCATCGGTGCGCAGGTTGGTGAGCGGCGAAAGGAACTGGCGCATCAGGGATGAATGGCCGAGCTGAAGCTCAATGCCATCAAACCCACCCTCGCGGGCATAGACAGCGGCGCGGCAGAAGGCATCAACAACCTCCCTGATATCCTCAACTTCCATCTCCTTGGGGACCTCGCGGAACATGAAGTCCGGCACGGGTGAAGGCCCCAGCACCGGAAGCCGCGAGTAGCTCCCGTCCCCCTGGGCCCCGTTGTGGTTAAGCTGGGCAAAGATCTTCGTCTCATACTCGTGGACGGCACGTGTGATCCGCCGGTAGCCGGGGATAACCTCGGGGCGCCAGCCGTCAACGAGCTTCTCATAGGCGTGGTCGCTGGGATGCACCGAGAGTTCCTCGGTAATGATAAGCCCGGCACCACCCCGCGCCCGCTCCGCAAGGTAGTAGGCCTGACGCTCGCTGGGAAGATTGTCCTCGGCAAGATTGGTGAGATGGGCGGAAAAGGAAATGCGGTTGGGCACGGTTACACAGCCGATGCGCAGGGGAGAAAAGAGGAATTTAAACTGACCGTACATCGCCTTACCCCCGGCTATCCGCAAGGGAATAGCCTACTTCATATCTTCAGCAACACCTTTTCAACCCATTTTACACGGAAGCAGGTTTTAATGCCAGTTCTGTAGAAACTGGTCATGCTTGCATCTGACAAGCCCCGAAGCTTAAACCCTTACTCTTTCTTTCTTTATAGAGATCCTCCGCCTCCCGCAGCAAAGAACCGAAAACACAGATCAAGAACAGAACCTCCTTGCGGTCACCCGATCCCGCGCCCTAGAATTAGCGGGGGCCCGGTTGACGGGGAAGAAGCACCGTGAAAAGCTCATCCGACATCAGGGTCGGCTGCTGCGGTTTTCCGTCAGGCAGGAAGGAATACTTCCGGCATTTCAAACTCGTGGAAATCCAGCAGACCTTCTATAAGATGCCGGAAATCACGACCGTCCGCAGGTGGCGGGACGAAGCCCCGGACGATTTTGAATTCACCGTCAAGGCAAGCCAGCTCATCACCCATCCCCCCTCAAGCCCGACCTACCGCAGGGCGCACCTCACGATACCGTCCGGCACCGAGGACCTCTACGGCTATTTCAGACCGACCGATCAGGTGTTCCTCGCATGGGAGAAGCTCAAAGGGCTTGCCCGTGTGCTTCAGGCAAGGGTTATCCTCTTCCAGTGCCCGGCAAGCTTTTCGGAATCCCCCGAGAACATCGGCAACATGCGGGGCTTCTTCCGGAGGATAGCCGACCCCGCCTTCATCTACGTCTGGGAGGTGCGGGGAACTTGGCAAGAGGAAACGGTCAGAGACCTCTGCACAGAACTGGGGCTCGTGCATGGTGTTGACCCCTTCACGGGCTTGCCCCTTCATGGAGAGATCGCCTACTTCCGTCTGCACGGAGGTGCGCACTACCGCCACCGTTACAGCGAAGAAGAGCTCACCCGGCTCAAAAACATGCTTGAAAAATACCCGAAAGCCTACGTCCTTTTCAATAACCTCAATATGCGGGATGACGCACGGACATTCATGCGCATGCTGGAAGAGGACCCGTGAGCTTCAGGAAGCGGAACCTTGCGGCCAGCGGAGCGGTGCTGGGCATTGACGTCGGCTTCAGCGCAAGGAGGCCAACCACGGGGCTCTGCCTTCTTGGCTGGACGGAGGCGGAAATTGAGCTTCGCTTTGACCGGGCAGGTACGGATAGACCGGAACGTATCGGAAAGCTGAAGGCGCTTGTCGGGGAAAGAAGGCTGCTTGCCGTGGGCATCGACGGGTCGCTGGTGCCGGGGCTGGCGACCATCAGCCTCTACCGTCCCGCCGAAGCCATGCTCTCATGCGGAAAGTTTGCCCGCCGGGGGAAACCGGCCCCGACGAGTAACCCCCTCGGGCAGTCCCTGCACCGCGAGGCCACGCTCATTGCCCGGCTTGTCCTCGACACGCTTGATATCGCCCCGGCGGACTACCCATACCGCATCCACGAAAAGGCTATCGTCGAGGCGTTTCCCAACGCCTACCTTGCGGTGCTCCACCCAGATGATAATTTCCCCACCACCGGAGAGGTAAAACGCCGCTGGACAGATGCACTCTTCCCGTCCCTTATCCCCCGGATGGAAGAGATACTTCACGATGTCCTTCCCCGCCACCATCCTGACCTGAGCGGTATCCGCGGGCATGAAGATATCGCCTCGTTCATCTGTGCCCTCAGCGCCATCGGTGCTGCCTTCGGGCGGTCAGTGGCGGTAGGCGACCGGAAACTCGGCCACATTGTTCTACCGCCAGTAGAATTCTGGGGGAAAGCAGCAGGCGATGAGGGCTTCTGGGCGGAAGAAACCCTGAACAACAGCCTGCCGCGCATAGTTTCAGCGTTCGGCAATGTCGAAATCTACAGGGACAACGAGCTGTGGCTTCCCGCGATGACCGCACGGGCTGCCTGCCGTAAACCAACATAATTTATCGTTTTTTTACACCCCCACCGCGAGAATTTACCTTTTGTTTACCCCTGCTCCTTTATCATTATCACGTAGTTCAGCCCCGGAGGAAGTAGAATATGGTCGTTCAAAATGAGATAAAACCAATGCTCACCATCCGAGAGGTAGCCCGGCTGCTGAACATCCATGTCAATACCGTCAGGCGGTGGAGTGACATGGGGATACTCAAGTCGTACCGCATCACCCGCCGCGGTGACCGCAGGTTCCGCCAGGAGGATATCTCCGAGTTCCTCGCCAAGTATAACGAGCTCAATACGAAAAAGACGCATAACAACGGGAACGGGGCAGAATAGCACCGGTCGCTCGCCGTTAGCTCAGGAAATGCCCCGCGGGACATTTCACGGAGCCTTCTGAGCTATCTTGTTGCGCATCTTCCCATCACTATTAGTCCCACCAAGAAGAGCCATTTTTCTTGCCAGCATGCCCGCAAGACTGTAAAATTAAAATAGAAAGACCGGTTGCACCGACAAATGCTCTTTGTTCCATGTGCGGAGCGTTTTCCAGAGATTAGACACATCCGGCGGCAGGAGGAAGCGGCATGTGGCTTCAGATAAGGATGTTTCTGCTGGTAGCTCTTCTCTTTGCCATCCTTTACGGGGTGATCACCGGTATTGGTGCCTGGATAGGTGCCGGTAATGCCATTACCTATCTTGTCCTTGCCTTCGTCGTCCTGGGTATCCAGTATCTCGTCAGCCCGGAAATCGTGAGCTGGTCAATGAGAGTAAGATGGGTCTCGGAGAAAGAAGCCCCCGAGCTTCACCGCATGGTGGCGGAGCTTGCCGCAAAGGCAAACCTGCCCAAGCCAAGGGTGGGCATTTCCGAGATCAACATCCCCAATGCCTTTGCCTTCGGGCGGACGCAGCGGGACGGCAGGGTATGCGTCACACGCGGCATACTGAACCTCCTGAGCCGTGAAGAGCTCAGGGCTGTCCTCGGCCACGAGATTTCCCACATCAAGCACCGTGACATGGCCATCATCACGCTCCTTTCCGCCGTGCCGATGGTCCTCTACTGGCTTGCCTGGAGCCTGATGTGGGGCGGCTCCGGGGGCAACCGTCGCGAGAATGCCGGCTACGCGGTCATCCTCGGGCTCGGGGCTTTTCTCCTCTATTTCCTCACCAACCTCCTTGTCCTCTACGGCTCAAGGATCCGCGAGTACTATGCCGATGCCGGGAGCACCCGCCTCGGGTGTGCGCCCCACCACCTCGCCACCGCCCTTTACAAGCTCGTTTACGGGAACGCCCGCTTCCGCGGCAGGACGGAAATAAGACAGGTGGAAGGTGCCCGCGCCTTCTTCCTCAACGATCCCGCCCGTGCCTGGTACGAGGTGAGAGAGCTTTCCCAGGTCGACCGCGACATGAGCGGCACCATTGATCCTGAAGAGCTGCTTGAGCTGCGCCAGAAAGAGGTCCGCCTGAACTTCGCCGATAAGGTCATGGAGCTTTTCACCACGCATCCGAACATGCTCAAAAGGATCAAGCACCTCTCATCGCTTGCGGCAGGGACTTAGTCCGGACCAAATACGCATCCTTCGGAGCAACACAGGCAAAGAAAGATCCTGCCAGCCTTTCCTTTTGCCC
>JAOAEN010000051.1 GCA_026416775.1 Dehalococcoidales bacterium | reverse complement strand
AGATGTGTATAAGAGACAGGATTCTGGCCTACGTCTATCCCGACCGGGTCAAAGACTGGGCAAGGCGGGTGACCGTCCAGAGCGGGTATTTCAACAACCAGGAATGGACGCTTGCCTTTGGTGCCGGGATGCACGAAGCGGTGCATGCCCTTGCCGGTATGGGGGTGACCTTCCTCAAAAAGAATGGGGAGATCGAAATCTTCAACTGGGGACCTGATATCTACGTTACCCTCTTTGATGCGCCGAAGTCGCTCCTTGCCCTCAAGAGGACCGCACAGGCACGCGGTATCCGGATGATGGACAAGATTTTCGCCGTCGACCTCATCAAAAACGGTGGGCGCGTGGTGGGAGCCCTCGGCTTCGGGCTGGTGGATGGCAGGACCTATATCTTTCATGCCAGGGCGGTCATCGTTGCCACCGGGGGCTGCGGCTACCTGCACGAGAAGACCTATGCCTCATGCCTCGGCGACGGCGCGGCGATGGGCTACCGGGCGGGGGCACAGCTCATCAACGCGGAATTCAACTCGGGCTATGTCTGGGGGGCAAAGGTCCTGGGGAAGGAACTCTTCGGCATCCATTTTTACCTCTATCTGGAAAATGCCCGCGGGGAAAAGATCATGGCAAAACACTACCCCGAGCTCATGACGGGAAAGCACTCCGTCTATACCTTTGACCCGCGCGTGATCGATGCCATGGCAAAAGAGGTCGCCGCGGGGCTCGGGCCGATCTACCTCAACCTCAGGGGGCTTTCGGAAAGCGAGATCGCTTCTCTTGCCGAAGACCAGGCGACCGAGCTCACGCATCTCCTTGCCAACGATAACATCCGGCTCCTCAAAGAGAAGGCGGGGATTGACCCGCAGAAGGAGCGGATTGAGATGCTCCCGCGCTACCTCTACAGCGGTGGCGGCATGCGCATTGACACTGAGGGTCGCACCACCGTCCCCGGGCTCTGGGCTGCCGGTGCGGCGGCAAGCACGAGCTGGACGGGGGGCGGTGGCGGGAAGGGGGGGCTGGGCGTGGCCTCGGCGGCGGTCACCGGCATGCGTGCCGGCAGGTGCGCTGGCGAATACGCCCGCAGTGCCAGGCTCTACAGCCTTGACAGGGCATCGGTCCGCAGGGCGGTTGAGCGTGCCTTTGCACCGATGCGCCGCAGCCCCGAAGTTGATGCCTACGAGGTGGTCTACCGCATCCACGAGGCGGTCGTCCCGATGAAATACAACCGCAGGCGGAATGCCGTGCGGATGAAGGAAGCACTTGAGATTATTTACGATGCGCGGCAGAAGCTTGCAAGGGTGGGGGCAAAGGACTTCCACGACCTTGCCCGCTACCACTCGGCAGAAAGCATGGGCCTCGCCGCCGAGTTTAACTACCGGGCGGCACTCATGCGCGAGGAAAGCCGCGCAAGCCACTTCCGCGAGGACTTCCCGCACAAGGACGACAGGAACTGGTTCAAGTGGATCACCATCCAGCAGAAGGACGGAGAACCGTACCTTGCCACGCTTGCGGTGCCGCTTGAGAAATACCCGTTTCAGCCTGCGGGGGGTAAAGCCGGGGAAAGGAGCTAGTATGCAGCAGTTAACACCGCATGTCTATGTTGAAAACGAGCTCAGCATGTGCAACAGCAGCCTTGTGGTCACGGATGCGGGCGTGGTCGTCGTTGATACGCCGATGCTTCCGGCAAACGCCCGCAAGGTGGCCGCGGTAGCGGAGAGGTTCGGCAGGGTATGTTACGTCATCAATACCGAGCCCCACGGCGACCATGTGAGCGGTAATGCCTACTTCGGCGGCAGGGTCATCGCCCATGATGGCACGCGGAAGGCAATCCTGGGCTATAAGGTGGAAGACTTCAAGAACATGCTCCGCTCGTTTGCCCCGGACTCGCCTGATGAGCCGGACTTCCGTTACCGTGCCCCGGACATCACGTTTTCGGACAGGCTCACGCTCTATCTCGGCGCCCACACCTTCCAGCTCATCAACATGCCCGGGCATACCCCCTATCAGGTCGCCGTTTACGTGCCCGAGGAAAGGGTTGTCTTTACCTCGGATAACGTCGTCAGCGGGGGCATACCCTTCTTCCATCAGGCACTCCCTGACCGCTGGCTTGCCTCGCTTGAGGAATACGAGAGGCTGGACGTGGCCAAGGTCGTTCCCGGGCATGGCCCGGTCGTGGACAGGACATATTTCGCCCGGATGCGTGAGATCGTGGAAGGCTTTATCAGCGCGGTACGCGCAACAATTGAGCGCGGCATGAGCCTTGAGGAAGCCCAGAAAAACGTTGACCTGACCCGTATTTTCCCCGAAATGCCCCGTGACGAGCGCACCGCCGGGATCATCCGCATGAACGTAGCGCGCCTTTACGAGTACCTCAGGAGCAGGCCAACGTAAAATTAGCACGGTAAGGAAAGTAGTATAATAGAAAAGGGCCTGATGATAGTTCCTCGCCCGGGGAAAAGATATGGGAGCAACGGTAGCAGGTAGCAAGGGCTTTGTCGGTGAGATCTGTGGGCTACCCGGCGGGGAAGCCATCCTGACCTGCGTCCAGTGCGGGACGTGCACCGGTGCCTGTCCCAATGCGGACAGGATGGACTATACCCCTTCCCAGATCATCGCCATGGTGCGCGCCGGCCTGAAGGAGGAAGTGCTTGCCAGCCGCGCCATCTGGTACTGCCTTTCCTGCTACCTGTGCACGGTACGCTGCCCGCGCGGTGTGAGCCAGACCCGTCTCATGCATGCCCTCGGCTACCTTGCCATGAAGGAAGGGCTTGCCAGCCGGCAGACGGCTACCCCGGCAATGTACCGCGTCTTCAGCCACTACGCAAGGGCCGGAAGCCTCCCCGAGCTGTGGTTCATGCTCCGTTTTTACCTCAAGACCAACCCCCTGCGTGCCCTGCACCTCATCCCGGTGGCATGGGGCTTGCTACGGCGGGGGCGTCTCTCTCTAAGAACGCGCCGTTTAAGCCCGGCTGCCCGCAAACAGCTTGACAGCATCCTGCAGAAGGCGATAGCCATCCGAGGTAAGGAATGAAAGAATATACTTATTTCCCCGGCTGCTCTTCTTCCGCCGAAGGCGGGGCGCGGGCTTTCACGTCTTCGCTTGAGGCGGTGGCCCGCGTCCTTGATATTACGCTGAAGGAGCTGCCCGACTGGAACTGCTGCGGCTCAACCCCGACCGGTTCGGTAGACGAGCTGGGCGCCTTCTGCCTTGCCGCCCGCAACCTTGCCCTTGCGGAGAAGCTCGGGCCCGAGATGGTAACACCGTGCAGCGCCTGCTACGTGGTCTTCAACCACACCAACGATTATCTGAAGCGCTATCCCGACCTCAAAGGCAGGGTGGGCGAGGCGCTTGCCGCCGGCGGGCTCACCTATGAAAAAGGAGTGAAGGTCAGGCATGTCCTTGAGGTCTTCGTGCAGGACATCGGCGAAGAAGCCATCAGGGCGAAGGTGGTCAAGTCCCTCACCGGCCTCAAGGTGGCGCCCTATTACGGCTGCCAGATCGTGCGTCCCGGCTTCGGCTTTGACCATCCCGAAGCACCCACGGCGCTTGAGCGGCTCATCACGAGCCTCGGCGCGGAGCCGACCGATTTCCCCCTGAAAACCCGCTGCTGCGGCGGTTCTCTGATCATCCCCGAGGAAGACATCGCCCTTGACCTCATGCGCCGGCTGCTTGAGTCTGCCGCCCGGGGCGGTGCCGAATGCCTGGTCACGGTCTGCCCGCTCTGCCAGACCAACCTTGATGCCTACCAGGGCATGGTCAACCGGAAGTTCAGGACCGAGTTTAGAATGCCCGTCCTCTTTTTCACCCAGCTCATGGGGCTTGCCTTCGGGCTCGGGGAAAAGGAGCTCGGGCTGGACAGGTGTGTTGTGCCACCGGGCAGGGTACTTGCTGCCCGTACATAGGAGGGCAATATGCAGCCAAAGATTGGCGTCTATGTCTGCCACTGCGGGACGAACATTGCGGCGACGGTGGACGTGGCGGCGGTTGCCGAACACGCGCGGGGACTGCCGGGCGTAGTGGTGGCGCGGGACTATAAGTTCATGTGCTCCGAGCCCGGGCAGGAGATAATCATCCATGATATCCGCGAGCAGCATCTCAACCGCATCGTCATCGCCTCCTGCTCCCCGAGGCTCCACGAGCCGACCTTCCGCCGCACCCTCGCCTCCGCCGGGCTAAACCCGTATCTCCTCCAGATGGCGAACATCCGCGAGCAGTGTGCCTGGGTGCATACGGACAAAGAGGCGGCTACGGAGAAGGCAAAAGCCCTCGTCAGCGCCGCAGTAAGGCGGGTCTTCCTGCACGAACCGCTCGAGACCAGGTCAGTGGCAATCAACCCGGTCACGCTGGTCGTCGGCGGGGGTATCGCCGGCATCCAGGCAGCCCTGGAGATTGCCGATTCGGGGCACAGGGTCTATCTCGTGGAGCGCGCCCCGTCCCTCGGAGGCAACATGGCACGGCTGGACAAGACCTTCCCGACCCTTGACTGTGCCGCCTGAATACTCACCCCGAAGATGGCCTCGGTGAGGTCACACGAAAATATCACCCTCCTCTCCTACAGCGAGGTGACGGAGGTCTCCGGTTATGCCGGCAACTTCCGCGTGAAGGTCAGGAAGAAGCCGCGCTACGTGGACAGCACGAAATGCACCGGCTGCGGTACCTGCCAGGAAAAGTGCCCGATACAGGTGACAAGCGAGTTTGAGGCCGGGCTTGCCCGACGCAAGGCGATCTACATCCCGTTCCCCCAAGCGGTACCCAACGTCCCGGTGATTGACCCGGCGCACTGCACCTATCTCCTGAAGGGCAAATGCGGTCTCTGCAAGAGGGTCTGCGAGGCGGCGGCCATCGACTACACGCAGAAGGAAGAGACCGTGGAGATCGAGTGCGGCAACATCATCCTTGCCACCGGCTTTGAACCGTTTGATCCCACCCCCATGGTGGAGTTCGGCTACGGGCGTTACCCGAACGTCATCACCGCCATCCAGTTTGAAAGGATGAGCAATGCCTCCGGGCCCACCGGGGGCAAGATCCTGCTGAGGGACGGGAGGGCACCGCAGAGCGTTGCCATCCTGCATTGCGTCGGCAGCCGTGATGAGCGCTACCACAAGTATTGTTCGCGGGTATGCTGCATGTACTCGCTCAAGTTTGCCCATCTCCTGCACGAAAAACTGCCGGGCTGCGAGGTATTCCAGCTCTACATTGACATGAGGTGCGCCGGCTCGGGCTACGAGGAGTTCTACGAAAGGGTGCAGCGGGAAGGGGTCAACTTCATCCGGGGCAGGGCTGCTGAGGTCACCGACATTGCCGAAGGCGAGTCCGAAAGGGGCAAACTCATCGTCATCGTTGAGGACACCCTCATACGCCGCAGGCGCCGCCTTCCCGTGGACATGGTCGTCCTGAGCACGGCACTTGCCCCCCAGGCCGATGCCGGGGAAGTCGCCCGCATCTTTTCCATCAGCCGCAAGGCGGACGGGTTTTTCCTTGAAAAGCACCCCAAGCTTGACCCGATTGCCACAAGCACGGATGGCATCTTTATCGCCGGCTGCTGTCAGTCCCCCAAGGACATCCCGGACACGGTTGCCCAGGCAGCGGCCGCCGCCGCACGGGTGCTTGCCCTGATCAGCCGGGGCATCGTGGAGACTGAGTCCGCCACGGCATGCATTGACGAAAAACGCTGCGGCGGCTGCAAGACGTGCCTCGGCATGTGCCCCTATAAAGCCATTACCTTCGATGAGCCGGCGAAGGTGGCACGCATCAATGAGGCGCTGTGCAAGGGGTGCGGTACCTGTGCCGCAGCCTGCCCCAGTGGTGCCATCACCAGCCGGCACTTCACCGCGGAAGAGATCATGTCCGAAATCGAGGGGGTGCTCCTGTGAGCTTTGAGCCGAAAATTCTGGGCGTCCTCTGCAACTGGTGCTCCTATGCCGGGGCGGACCTTGCGGGGACCTCACGCATGAAGTATGCCCCCAACATACGCGTCGTGCGGGTGATGTGCTCGGGTAGGGTGGAACCCGCTTTCATCCTTAAAGCCTTCCGGGAGGGGGCTGACGGCGTCCTCGTCTGCGGCTGCCACCCCGGGGAGTGCCACTACCTTGAAGGTAACTACAAGGCCGCCCGCCGGATACCCCTCCTCAGGAAAATGCTCCCCCAGTTCGGCATTGAGGAAGAAAGGCTGCGGCTGGACTGGGTATCCGCCTCCGAGGGAGACCGCTTTGTCCGCGTCGTGAACGAGATGACGGAAACGGTACGCCGGCTCGGTCCGCTGAAGCTGCCCGAAGGATAAGTACCCCGGCAGCATTACCCCTCGGGACGGAGACTTTTCAGGTATTCCCGTGCCTTTGCCGCCGCCCTTGCCCGGTGGCTCAGGCGGTTTTTCTCCCCGGGGGAAAGCTCCGCCATGGTGCGCCCCAGCTCCGGCAGGTAGAACACCGGGTCATAACCGAAGCCACCGCTGCCCTTCGGCTCCCCGGCAATGGTGCCGGTACACTCCCCGCGAAAAAGCGCCACCTTTCCATCCGGCGCGGCGATGGCAATCACGCAGACAAAACGGGCGGTGCGCTTATCTTCAGGGATGCCCCGGAGCCTTTCAAGCAGGAGGGAAATCCTTTCGCGGTCGGTGGCATGCTCCCCGGCGTAGCGTGCAGAATAGACCCCCGGTGCACCCCCCAGCGCGTCCACCTCAAGCCCGGAGTCATCGGCAAGGGTGAGAAGCCCGCATGCATCTGCCAGGGCAAGCGCCTTGAGCCGGGCGTTTTCCTCAAAGGTGGTGCCGGTCTCCGCAACGGCGATATCAAGGCCAAGCTCTGCCGGCGAGACCAGCGTGAAGGGGACATCGCTGAGCAGGCTCCGGTACTCGTGGAGCTTACCCTGATTGTTGGTGGCAATAAGCAGACGCGGCGGCACAGGACTAGCCAAGGTCTTCGAACCTGCCCCTGAGCTTTTCCATCACCTGTGGCATGGTGGTGTATTCCATCTCTTCCAGCGGCAGGCGGTGCGGTTCAAACGGGCCGTGGCGGCGCATCATATCCGCCATCTCGTTTGCTTGCTGGCGGGCAACGTCAAAGGACTTATCGGCAAACATGTCGCGCGGCCCGATGAGCCTGCCGTTGCAGAGCTGATATCCCAGACAGACTACCCGCGGCGGACCGTCAAACCGGGAAGGGGTGCTATCGGCAACGGATACCGGCATGAGCGGCCCCATGTGCGAGCCGCGCATCCAGCCCTGCACGAGGATGGGCGAGGCAAAGGGCTCAAGCACCTCGCCCACCGCCGGGAAGATCCCCTGCGCGCGGACGATGCACACCGGGTCGTCCTTGCCCACGTAGCGGCCGGCGTACTCGTAAAGGCGCTCGGTAGATGAGACCGCGGCAATCTCACCGCTATCCCGGTGGTACACCGCCTTCACGGCGAACCTTCCCGAAGCGCCGATGAGCACCAGCATGTCGTAGATCTCTTCCGGTGTCCTGAAGCGGATCTTTTTGTGCTCCTTCACGTCATGGACTTCAAAAATGAAGCCGTTGTGCATGTTTTCGGCAATCACCAGCCCGATGGTATTGAACGGGTCAGCGAACATTTTATAAAGCGGCATATTCCAGGCGCCAGGCTCAGTTTTGTCTGCCAGAAAAACCATTACCGGTTCGCTTTTTCTTTCTTCGAACTCAATTTCGGCATACCCTGGTCCCATCCCTCGCAAGTTACCTGAAAAGGCATCCGTTAATAGATCCTGGCCAGCTCCGTATTGTTTAAGTTTCTTTGCCACCTCCGTCATGACTTCAAAAGTCTCCCAAGCAAAGCGATGAATTGGTTCGGCTTCTACTCCCTTTTCATGAGTCATGATTAAAGCAACATCATCGCCACAATTCCCGCAATAATAATCGATAATTAGGCCATTCTTCTTAGCTTCGGCGAGTTTTTCCTCAGCCGTCGAAATCAGCTCGGGATGGACCGTTGAGTGACCAACATAACCTCC
>JAOAEN010000050.1 GCA_026416775.1 Dehalococcoidales bacterium | reverse complement strand
GGGTGAGCATGAAAAACCAAACAATCGCAGACAAGACTGAATTACCTGAGGGGTGATAAATGGGGGTGAGCTTGACATGAGATGTGAACCAAATGTAATGGGCCTAAGACGTGGATAGTGATGGTGAATGAGCATGGGCACGCGACGGAGTGTAATCAAGGTCGGTCTTTCTGAAGGAAGAGAGAATCAGGTGAGTGTGAAAAACCGGTCAATTACGGGCAGGAGCAGACTGCCTGATGGAATAAGGGTGGCGGATATGAAAGGGATTGACCGGGTGGAAACGGAATGCCGGCATCTTTGCTAGAAATGTGCTGCGGGGCTATAATGATAACTGTATCTGGTGCCGGTTTTGGGGAGTCATCTTCACGGGAGGTGGAGCATGAGCGGGGCAGTTGATTTGAGGATGGTGAAAGTCCGCCCGATGACGGGCCGGGATGTCACCCCCACGCTGAATATCTGGTGGGCGGATATACCGGAGAAAGAGAAGCTGGCTTCCCAGCTTGGGGGACGTGATGATCTGAGCCTGATCGCCGAGCACGGAGGGCATCTCGTCGGGTTTGTCCTGGCGCGTTTGATGTATACTGGGGTGCCCCTGACAATGGTCTGCGTCATCTTTTATATCGCGGTCAGGCCGGAATACCGGGGGAAGGGTATCGGTTCCCTTCTCGTGGAGACGTTAAAGCAGAACTGCAAGGCAACGGGGATCCACACCCTGCGGGCGCTTATCCCCCGGGAGGATACGAGGATTATCCAATATTTTACAAAAGCGGGATTCCAGCCAAGCCAGATAATTAATCTGGACTACCCCGTTTAGACGAGGATTTTCCGGACGAAGGTTCTCTGGGAGCTGTATCTTGGATATTCTGGCCCTGAAAGCCGCGGTGGGCGCCGAGATTGAGCGCCTTTACGATGAAATGGCTTCCGTAAGCCGCAGGCTGCATGAAAACCCTGAGGTGGCCTTTGAGGAGCACCAGTCCTCGGCCTTGCTTGAAGAGACTCTGGAGAGGCATGGCTTTACGGTGAGCCGTGGCGTTGCCGGGCTTTCCACCGCCTTCCGGGCAGATTACGGGAAGGGGAGGCCAACAATCGCCTTTCTTGCCGAATATGATGCCCTGCCCGGGCTCGGTCATGCCTGTGGGCATAACCTCATCGCGGCAAGCTCCCTTGCTGCGGCGATTTCCCTGCGTCGGGCGGTGGACGCACTCGGCGGAAGCGTGGCTGTCTTCGGGACGCCGGGTGAGGAGCTTTACGGTGGCAAGGTGATCATGGCCGCCGCCGGGGCGTTCGACGCGGTGGATGTTGCCATGCTCGCGCATCCCGGTGGCGGTAACCGTGTGCTTGTCAATACCCTTGCCTGCCAGAACCTTGAGGTTGAGTTTTTCGGCGTGGCCTCCCATGCTGCAGAAGCCCCGCACCGCGGGGTGAATGCCCTTGACGCCATGGTCCTTGCCTTTAATGCCATCAATGCCCTGCGCCAGCACCTGCGGGCACACGAGCGGGTGAGTGGCATCATCACCGACGGTGGCGAGGCTGCCAACATCATCCCGGCGCACAGCGCGGGGGTCTTCATCGTCCGTGCGGAAGACGATACCCACCTTGAAGCGCTCAAGAAGAAGGTTATTACCTGTTTTGAAGGTGCGGCAGAAGCCACCGGTGCGAGGCTTGAGAGCCGCTGGGGGGAGCGCTACGCGGCGATGGTGAGTAATGTGGGGCTGGGGCGTCTTTTCTACCGCAACATGCGTTCGCTGGGTGTGCCCATCCGTCTCGGCGACCGGTCCATCCTTAACTTCAGCACCGATGTCGGCAACGTGAGCCAGCTTGTGCCCGCGATCCAGCCGATGGTTCCGGTTGCCCCGGATGATGTGCTCATCCATACCCCGCGGTTTGCCGAAGTCGCGGCATCAGACCGGGCACTGCGCCGCATGCTTGATGCCGCAAGGGCCATGGCGATGACTGGGGTTGACCTGCTGGGAGACCCCGGGAATCTCGAGAAGGTCCGTGATGAGTTCCTCAAGGGCAGGTAGTACTGCCCGGAACATATGTCGGATATGAGCAACCGGATGGTTCTGCCGTTGTATCTGGGGATTGATGTCGGGGCGGTGAGCGCGAAGTTTGCCGTTCTTGACGGGGAAGGCAAGCTCATCAGCCAGCTTTACCTGCCGACCGGGGGCAGGCCGCTTGCCGCGGTGCGCGATGGTCTGGCGCGGCTTGTACCGTCGCTTCCGCCCGGTGGCGAGGTCAGGGGCGTTGCTGTTACTGGCAGTGCCCGGGAGCTTGTCGGCGCGGCGGTCGGCGCGGACATGGTAAAGAACGAGATTACCTGTCAGGCGGTCGGTGCCCTGCACTCTGTGCCCGGGGTGCGGACGGTAATTGAAATCGGCGGGCAGGACAGCAAGATCATCATCATCCGCGAGGGCATGGTGGTGGACTTCGGGCTGAATACGGTCTGCGCCGCGGGGACGGGAAGCTTCCTTGACCATCAGGCAGCCCGTCTTCAGATGAGCATCGAGGAATTTTCCCGCCGGGCGCTTCTCGGCAGCGGCGGGGTGACTATCTCCGGGCGTTGCACCGTTTTCGCCGAGTCCGACATGATACATAAACAGCAGTCGGGCTGTCCTCTTGACGACGTTATCTACGGTCTGTGCCGGGCACTGGTGCGCAACTTCCTCAGCAGCGTGGCTTCGGGGAAAGAAATACTGCCCCCCGTCGTCTTTCAGGGCGGGGTGGCATCCAATGCGGGGATGGTGCGTGCCTTCCGCGAGGAACTGGGGATGGAAATCACCGTCCTGCCCCACCATAGGGTCACGGGGGCGATCGGGGCGGCGCTCCTTGTCGGCGAGGCATCACCGGCAGAGACCCGCTTCCGGGGGTTCCGCATCGATGCGGGTGCGGTGGGACCGGGGATGCCTGCCGGAGGTGCCCCTTCTGCCGGATGCAGAGGCTGCCCCCGCGAATGAGGGGCTTTCAGCGGAGTCTGCAAGAGGATGGAGTCTAGTGGATTCTGGAAGGAGTGATGACCGATGAGAATTGCCGTTGATGCCGCCGGTGGCGATTACGCCCCGCATGAAACGGTCAAGGGGGCGATCAATGCGGTTCAGGAGCTGGGCATCGAGGTGGTGCTTGTCGGAAGGCAGTCGGTCGTGCGCCGGCTTCTTGACAAGTCTCCTGATGTTACCGGGATCTCGGTGGTCAATGCCCGTCAGGTCATTGATTTTGACGAGCACCCGATGAAAGCCCTGCGGGAAAAGCCGGATGCTTCCATCAACGTGGGAATTGATCTTCTGAAAAAGGGCGAGGTGGACGCCTTCGTCTCCGCGGGGAATACCGGGGCGGTGATGGCGAAGGCATTGCTTGCGCTGGGCAGGCTCAACGGCATCAGCCGTCCAGCAATCGGCTGTCTTCTTGACACCATGGCTTCAAGACCGCCGCTCCTCATTGATGCCGGCGCTAATGCCGACTGCCGCCCGGAGCATCTGCTTGAGTTTGCCTATCTCGGCTCGCTTTATAGTTCCAGCATCCTCGGCATCGCCTCGCCGCGGGTGGGCCTACTGTGTAACGGCACGGAAGAGGGCAAGGGCAACCGCCTTGCCCAGGAGGCCTATCCGCTCCTCAAAAACGCGCGGGGCATCAATTTCATCGGCAATATTGAAGGGCACGATATCGTGCGCCGCATTGCCGATGTCATCGTTACCGACGGCTTTACGGGGAACATCGTCCTCAAGACCATCGAGGGCTTCTGCGATGACTTCCTGAACTCGGTGAAGCTCATCGGGCGTGCCTTTTCCAGCGCTTCCCGCATGAGGGGAAGGGAGCTTCTCAACGAGATTGGCTTGACAGCATGGGCGAAAAAAATGGATTATACTGAATATGGGGGGGCGTGTCTCCTCGGCGTTAACGGTACCGTGATCATCGCTCACGGTAGGAGCCAGGCGAGGGCAATCAAGAACGCCATTGCTCTGGCAAGGGAAACGGTAGCGCACGGTATCATGGAAAGACTAAGGGAGGAACATGATGGCAAAACCACTGGAAGTTGAAGAGAAAAAATTTGATGAGCTTGTCCTGAAGTCAAACCTGCCGGTTCTTGTGGACTTCTGGGCACCGTGGTGCGGTCCGTGCCGGATGATTGCCCCGATTATTGATGAGCTTGCCGGCGAATACGAGGGTAAGATCAGCTTTTACAAGGTGAACGTAGACAACAACCCCAGGCTTGCGCAGAGGTACGGCGTCATGAGCATCCCGACGCTCATTATCTTCAAGGGCGGGCAACCTTTGAGTAACCTCGTTGGCTTCAGGCCGAAGAACGAGCTGAAGAAGAGCCTTGACCAGGCGCTTTCCGCCTGAATCGTCGGCGGTCGGGCATAAGTATTATACCATGACTTCTCAGGGACTTTACGACGTGGTCATCATCGGGGGCGGGCCGGCGGGGCTGTCTGCCGGCATCTATGCCTCGCGCGGTCGTCTGAAAACTATTCTCATCGAGAAGGGGGCTATCGGCGGGGCAATCGTCAATGCCTCGCTTGTGGAAAACTACCCCGGGTTTCCCGATGGCGTGAGCGGGATTGACCTTACCCAGGCGATGTACCGGCAGGCGGTGAAGTTCGGGCTTGAGACCGTTACCGCCGAGGTCACCGCGGTTGTGCCTGAAGCGGAAGTAAAGCTTGTGCGCACCACGGAAGGTGATTACCGGGCGAGGGCACTCATCATCGCCGGTGGTTCGGAGCGGGCTAAGCTCGGGGTGCCGGGTGAGGCCGAGTTCACCGGAAGGGGTGTTTCCTACTGCGCTACCTGTGATGGGGCGTTTTTCCGTGATAAGGTGGTAGCGGTGGTGGGCGGGGGGGACAGCGCCGTTACCGACGCCCTTGAGCTCACCCACTTTGCGAGGAAGGTTTTCCTTATCCACCGCCGCCATGAGCTGAGGGCGACCAGGGTGCTTCAGGAACGGGCGCTCAACGAAAAAAAGATTGAGTTCGTCTGGGAAAGCGCCGTTACCGAAATCAAAGGCGAGAAGTTCGTGAACACCATCCGCCTGCGCCACGTGAAGACCGGGGCAGAAAACGAGCTTGCCGTTGACGGCGTTTTCGTGAGTGTGGGCAACTATCCCGCCACCGCTTATCTCAAGGGGGTGGTGGCACTGGACAGCAACGGTGCCGTCGTGGTGAACGAAAAGATGGAGACAAGCGCAAGGGGTATTTTTGCCGCCGGTGATATCCGCAGTGGTTCCATCCGGCAGGTGATAAGTGCGGCGGGCGACGGGGCGGTGGCGGCGGTAAGCGCTGCCGCGTATCTCGGGGTCTAGCACCAAAAAATTTTCCCCGGTCAAAGCTGGGGGGTGTTGACCCCCCGGTCTTGATGGGTTAAATTTAGTTTGTCATGGAAGGAGAAGAAAGTGGAAGTTATCTTTCTTGAGGATGTCCCCAACGTGGGCAGGATGGGGCAGACCAAGGTTGTTGCCGACGGTTATGCCCGCAACTACCTTTTCCCGCGCCGGCTTGCAGTCCCGGTCGGCTCACGGCAGGCACTTGCCCTTGAGGCGCAGCTCAGAAAACGCCTCAAGCAGCGGGAGATCGAAGAGGCTAAACTGTCGGAGCTTGCCGGCAGGATCAACGGGCTTGAGATCACGCTGCCGGCAAAGGTCGGTGAGGGAGAAAGGCTCTACGGCTCGATCACCGGTGCCGATATTGCCGAGGCGCTGAGCAAGAGCGCCGGCTGTGAGATTGACAAAAGGAAGGTGGAGCTTGCCGAGCCGATCAAGCAGACTGGCACCTGCGAGGTGGTCATCAGGTTCACCCATGAGATCATGGCGAAGGTGAAGGTGCATGTGGTCTCCGAGGATGCCCCGCCCAAGCCCGCCGAGCCGCCGAAGGAAGTGAAGGCGGAAGCCGTGGAGAAACCGGTGGGTAAGACGAAGAAGGCTGCTGCGGAAAAGGCGGAGAAACCCGCCGCCGAGGCGAAACCCAAGAAGGCAAAGACGGCCAAGGAAGAGAAGGCTGAAGCCGGACCCGAGGCCAAGCCCGAAGCGGCGAAGGAAGAAACAAAGGCGAAGGAAGAAACGAAAGAGAAAAAGCCGCGCGCGAAATCAAAGAAGGCTTCTGAGGGTGGGGAGGAAAAGAAGGAGTCGTGATGGCGGAAGAAGTGAAGCTACCGCCGAATGACAGTGCTGCCGAGGAAGCGGTAATCGGTTCCCTGCTCATTGATGGCAGCAGCATCTACCAGATTGCCGATTTTCTGCAGCCGGCGGACTTCTACTTTGAGAAAACACGCTGGCTCTACGAGGGATGTCTTGCCCTTTACCGCCGGGATGAGGCCATTAACCAGGTGACGCTGGCCCATGAGCTTGCCCGTCAGGGGCACCTGGAGGAGTGCGGTGGCAATGCCTATCTGGGCTATCTGATCGCCAACTGCCCCACCTCGCTTGACATCGTCCATTACGCACGCATCGTTTACCGCCTTTCCATCATGCGCCAGCTCATCAGTGCCGGTAAGCAGATCACCGCCCTGGGCTATGAGGCCGGGCCCAGCGTTGAGGACGTCCTTTCCAGGGCGGAATCGGTACTTTTCAAGCTGCGGCGCTCAAGGACGGCGGAAAGCGATCTCGTCCACATCCGCCAGGTGCTGGACAAGTTCTTTGAGGTAACACCGCATCCTGCCGGGGCACCGCCCGAGCGGCTGCCCTTTGTCCTTTCGGGGTTTACCGGTCTTGACGAGTACCTCTCCGGCTTTCAGCGTTCGGACCTCGTCATCGTTGCCGGAAGACCCGGTATGGGAAAAACGAGTTTTGCCCTGAATATCGCCCGCAACGCTGCGGTGCAGTATCGTGCCTGTGTGGCGATCTTCAGCCTGGAGATGAGCCGTGACGCGCTGGTAACGCGCCTCATTTCCAGCGAATCAGGGGTCAACTCACGGCGCATCCGCTTCGGCGAGCACATGAGCGAGGAAGACGAGCGGCGTATTCTTGAAGCCACGGGGGTGCTTTCCGAAGCACCGATCTACATTGACGATACACCGATGATCCGCATGGCGGAACTGCGCTCCAAGGCGCTGCGCCTGCACTACGAGCATCCCATTGACATGGTCATCATCGACTATCTCCAGCTCATGCCTGCGCCCTCGCTCGGCCGAAACGCCAACCGCGTGCAGGAGATCAGCTATATTTCGCGCTCGCTCAAGGCGCTTGCCCGCGAGCTGGAGGCCCCGGTGCTTGTTGTTTCCCAGCTTTCCCGTGCTGTAGAATGGCGTGCCTCGCACGAGCCCCAGCTATCTGACCTCCGTGAGAGCGGCAGCATTGAGCAGGATGCGGACGTCGTCATCTTCATCTACCGCGACGAGTACGACTACCGCACGGAAGAAGAATGGGTGGCGCAGCACCCCGATAAGGAATACCCCCGTGAGGAGGCGGACATCATCATCGCCAAGCACCGCAACGGCCCGACCGGCAGGGTAAAGATGCGCTTCCGCCAGAACCTGACGAAATTTGAGAATCTCGGCACGGCTGAGGCAACGCTGCTATGATGAACTTCCGCGGTTTTCCGGCGGGCAGGCTCGAATGCACACCGGTCCCCAACCTTTTTATCAATCTCCTTGCCCGGATTGATGATGTCGCCGAGCTTAAAGTAACGCTTTTTGTGATGATGCTCGTTTACCGTAAAAGGAGTTATCCCCGCTATGCAGGCTATACTGAGCTTTTGGGGTGCACGGAGCTGGTGCAGGGGCTTGGCGGGGAGGAAAACCTGCGCCGGGCGCTTCAGGCGGCGGTGGCGCGGGGTACCATCCTCGGGCTTAAGGACGGGGAGCACGGCGGGGAAATCTATTTTATCAACGATGAAGCAGGCCGCCGCGCCTATGCCAAAATTGAGAGCGGAGAGCTCAAGATTAAAGGGCTATCCACTCCCGCCCGCATTTCGCCACCGCCCGAGCCGATGCCGGATATTTTCAGCCTCTACGAGCAGAATATCGGCATGCTCACCCCGCTCGTTGCCGACGAACTGCGTGAGGCGGAGAAGCGTTACCCCGCTTCGTGGATTGCCGATGCCATCAGGGAGGCAGTTTTACATAACAAGAGAAATATCAAGTACGTGATGAGG
>JAOAEN010000004.1 GCA_026416775.1 Dehalococcoidales bacterium | reverse complement strand
CAGCCATACCGTGGGGATGGGATATCTGTCTAACTTCGATCTTGGCTTTCCTTCCCTTTCGGGCAACGTGGACCCAAGATACGGGTATATCAGCGAGGCGCTTCTTGAAAGCGGTTATTCCACTTTCGCCGTGGGCAAGTGGCATCTCTGTAACCAGAAGCATATGAACGGAGCAGGACCGTTTGACCAGTGGCCGCTGGGACGCGGTTTTGAGAAGTTCTACGGTTTTCTCAATGCGGCGACGAGTCAGTTCTACCCGTCTCTCATATGTGATAATCATTTCATCGATCCGCCGAAAAGCCCGGAGGAAGGCTACCACCTCAGCGCCGACCTCGTTGACAGGGCAATCGGCTATATCGGCGACCAGAAGTCATGCTATCCCGACAGGCCCTTTTTCTGCTACCTGTCATTCGGTGCCATGCATGCTCCGCACCATGCCCCGCAGGAGTACATAGAGAGGTACCGGGGCAAGTTTGACATGGGCTGGGACGCATACCGGGAGGTGGTCTTCGCCAGACAAAAAGAACTCGGCATTATCCCGGAGAACTGCGTGCTTACCGGGCACGATTACCTGACGCCGCCCTGGGACGGTTTAACGGAAAGACAGAAGAAAGTCTTTGCCCGTTTTATGGAGGTTTTTGCCGGATACCTGACCTATACCGATGAGCAGATCGGGCGACTGGTCAGGTTCCTCAAAAAGATCGGACAGTATGAAAACACGTTAATCATACTTCTCTCCGATAACGGTGCCTCTGCGGAGGGCGGACCCGAAGGGTGCTTCAACGAGGCTTATCACCTCATGTCAATGAAATGGGCAAAGCTTGTCTCCGACGAAGAGCTCAGACTCCTGGGGTCTCCCGAGGCCCATAACCATTACCCTCGCGGCTGGGCATGGGCGGGCAATACCCCTCTCAAGATGTACAAGACCTGGGTTCACGCCGGCGGTGTCAAGGTACCGCTTATCATCACATATCCTAGGGGGATCAGGGACAGGGGCGGTATTCGCTCGCAATACCATCATGTCGTTGACATTTACCAGACCGTTCTTGACGTGTGCGGTGTGGAGCAGCCGGAGGCGATCAGGGGGGTCAGGCAGGCGGAAAAGCACAGCATAAGCATGGTCTATACGTTCAACGATCCGATGGCGCCCCGGCAGAGGCTTGTTCAGTACTACGAGATGCTCGGCAACCGTGGCATATGGGCTGACGGATGGAAGGCGGTGGCTGACCACGTTATTTCGGATAGCTTTGAGAACGACAGGTGGGAGCTCTACCACACCGATGAGGACTTCTCCGAGGCACATGACCTTGCCGGCGAGTACCCTGAAAAGCTGAGGGAGCTTATTGACCTCTGGTGGCATGAGGCCGGGAAATACGGCGTCCTTCCCATGTTGGAAAGCTACTATAAAAAGAGCGGTGGCTTTGACTTCAACAAATCGCTCAGGTTCCCGCCGGGGGAACACCGTAGCAGGTACATTTTCTATCCCCAGATGTCGCCGAACTCTATGAGCCCGCGGCTTGCCAACAAGTCCTTCGTCATTACCGTTTATCTCAGCCATAAGAAAGGGTGTGACGGTGCATTGGTCGCCGCGGGCGAGAACTACGGGGGCTATGCGCTGTACATCAAGGACAACAGGCTGGTCTTTCACTATAACTACCTCGCAGAGAAGCATTTCCGCGTGGAATCGTCTGTAGAGGTGCCGGAAGGGGAGATTACCGCTGGTTTTGAGTTTATAAACACGAAGCAAGACCAGGGCGTGGGACGTCTCCTGATCAACGGGAAGCCGGTGGGCAACGTGGTCATCAGGGCCTACCCCCTGTTTGCCGGCGGCTCATTTGCCATCGGCAGATATGCCCATTCCCCAATAGTGCCGGACATGAAATCACGGGACCATTTCCGCTACCCCGGCGCGATTGACCGCGTGGAAATTGACCTGGACAGACCGACTGACGATATGGACCTTATGCTGGAGATTGAGCGAGCGCATCACGAGCAGTGAGGAGACCGGTTGGCTGTGCAGCACTGACCGAGGAGGGAGAAAAATGGCCGGAAGCAGTCGCGACTACAGAGGTATTATCAGGACGCGCTATATTGATTCCACACCGTGGTGGCCGGAGGAAGAAACCGCGGATGGCTTGCCCAATATTCTCTTTATCGTGCTGGACGATATGGGCTATGCAGACGTCGGATGTTATGGGTCGTTCATCGAAACGCCCAGCATCGATGCGCTTGCGGCGGACGGGCTCCGCTACCGCGATTTTCATGTGAATGCGATGTGCTCGCCCACGCGGGCAAGCCTTCTCTCCGGCTGCAATTGCCATGCGGCGGGGATGGGGTTTATTGCCGAGATCGACATGGGATTTCCGGGCTATCGGGGGGCGGTCGGTCGCGAGTACGGTTTTCTCAGCGAGGCCCTCGTGAGGAAGGACTACGCCACGTATGCTCTCGGGAAATGGCACCTCGTACCGCCGGATGCCCGCACCTCCGCAGGCCCATTTGACCAGTGGCCCCTCGGGCGCGGCTTTGAGAAGTTCTACGGCTTTCTTGGGGCGGCGACCGGGCAGTTCTATCCGGAGCTTGTCTGCGGTAATGAGTTTGTAAGCCCCCCGAAGCGCCCCGAGGATGGCTACCATCTGAGTGAAGACCTGGTGAACCGGGCTATTTCTTACATCGGTGACCTTAAGTCCAACAACCCGGGGAAGCCCTTCTTCTGCTATCTGGCTTTCGGGGCACTCCACTCGCCGCTTCAGGCACCGAAGGAGTATATTGAGCGTTACAGGGGCAGGTTCAACGAGGGCTGGGACGTTTACCGGCGGATGGTGTTCGGGAGGCAGAAGGCGCTCGGTATCATCCCGGCGGATTGCGTGCTTCCGGAAAACGACTACATTGCTCCCCGCTGGGATGAGCTGACCGAGGAGGAAAAACGCGTTTTCGCAAGGTACATGGAGGTGTATGCTGGCTTTCTGACTCACACCGATACCCAGATCGGGAGGCTGGTGGACTATCTAAAGAAGATCGGGCAGTACGATAACACAATCATAGTGTTCCTCTCAGATAACGGGGCTTCGGCGGAAGGTGGGCGGTGGGGTGCAAAGAACCACGCTTACCATTACGTCACCGAGAAGGACCCGCCTCTGATTAACGAGGAAGAAATGGGGCTTCTCGGTTCGGCAGATGTCAGGGCCCACTACCCATCGGGCTGGGCACGTGCCTCGAACACGCCGTTGCGCATGTATAAGTCCTGGAACCACTGCGGGGGGGTTAAGGTCCCCTTGATTATCACCTACCCGAAGCGGATCAAAGACAAAGGTGGCATCAGGACGCAATACCATCATGTGATCGATATTTACCCGACGGTTATGGAGCTCTGCGGCATTGAACCGCCCGGCGAAATCAACGGTATCCCCCAGAAGCCGAAGCATGGCATAAGTATGGTGTACACCTTTGATAGTCCCGGAGCACCCCGCCGCAGACGTGTTCAGTACTACGAAATGGTGGGCAACCGGGCCATCTGGGCTGACGGCTGGAAGGCTGTTGCCGATCATGCGGCCAACCCCACTCTTGATTTCTCGAAAGACAGGTGGGAGCTCTACAACACGGATGCTGATTTCAGCGAGTCCCGCGATCTTGCGTCTCAGTATCCGGACAAACTGCGCGAGCTTGTTGACCTGTGGTGGCACGAGGCGGGTAAATACAACGTCCTGCCGCTGGCGGAGAGCCACCTGAAGAGGATGGAGGGCTTTAACTCCAAAAAAATGTACCGCTACCGCCCCGTGAAGCCGAGAACCCGCTACGTCTATCGCCCCGAATTTATCCCCGGGCCCGGGCCCAGACTCGCGCAGACTTCATACACTGCCAAAGCCTACGTTGCCTACAGGTCGGGAGACGAGGGAGTGTTGTATGCAGCAGGGGAAACCACCGGCGGTTACGCTCTCTACGTGCATGATAGGAGGCTGAAGTTCCACTACAACTGGCTGTCGTACAGGCACTTTCACGTTGAATCCGATATCGAGCTGCCGGAAGGTGAGCTGGAGCTCGGTTTTGATTTTGTCCTTACCCGTCCGGGTGCCGGTGTCGGGAGGCTCCTCATCAACGGCAGGGCAAGCGGAAGCCTGTACATCGAGTCGGAATCCCTGTTTCTCGGTTCGCCGTTCAGCATTGGCAGGTTCCCCTTCGTTTCCGTTACCGGCGATATGAAGGAAAGGCAGGGCTTCCCGTACACCAACAGGATCGACAGGGTTGAATTCAACCTGGAGCGCCCGCTGAATGACCTGGCAGACATACTTGAGCTGGAGCAGGCGCTGAAGAACGAATAGATGCGGAAGACCGCTATACCGTGGCAATGGTGGATGTGGCTTTAATGCGGTATAACGGTCTCGTAAAACGGAAACCCCGGGCAAGGGTCATGGTGTGGAATGGTTGTCGTATGCCAGTAATGGGCGGGCATCGTTAGCGCCCACTGTTGGCATAAGATGCCGCCTGAGCGGCGGTTTGCTAGTTCTTCGCGCTCGGTCTACCTCCTGACCGCTTCATTGATCTCCATGCCGAATCTGGACCTGAAGTAATCGACCAGCTTCCGCACGTGTTCTCCGGTCTCGGATGCGGCGGCATCCCAGCGCCCCATGCGCTTCAGAGAATCCGTTACATCTTTGTTGCTGGCGTCGGTAACCTTCAGCAGTTGCATGGCGGCATAGTCAAAATAGTAGTTAAAAGCGGTGCCCATTGCTGAAACGTAGTGGTAGCGGAGGACCTCGCTGCGTGCCGGGGTGAACTTGTAGTAATCGGCGGTCTCTTTGCCCTCGGCATCGGTGACGATAAACTTGACATAACCTTCAGTCCCGGGGACTAGGGCAATCTTCAGTCCGCCTTCCGGCAGGGGGCTGGTTTTTGTATCGAGATAGGTATAGCTGCCGTCGGAAGCTTTCTTGAAGCCGGCCTTGACCAAGGAGTCGGCGGAACATCCCCCGAGGATGATGATACCGAGCATTATGGCCGCAGCAACAAAAATGACCTTTTTCATGCTTTCCTCCTATTTTCGAGACTGTTTTGTTGATGTCATCAGGGATTCAACATTGACAAGGACCTTCCGGGGGCTTATCTCATCAAGTCTCACGTACCTGGCATCCAACACCTCCGCAATCGTTTTGGCAATTCCGAGGCGGACAGCTCCCTCCTCGGTATCAAGGACCAAGCTCCTGATGCCTTCAGCCCTGATCCGTGAGGCAATTTCCAGAGCGTCAGCCAGACTATCCCGGCTGAACAGGGGAACGTTAGCTCTGCCATCGGAAACCAGCACCAGATAGGGCAGGATGTCAGGGTCTCTCGTCCTGGCGAGTTTCATTTCAACGTATGCCATGCGGAGCCCGGCGGCAAGGGGGGTTCTTCCACCGGTGGGCAGATCCTTCAGACACCTTTCGGCGAGCTCCACGCTTCTGGTTGCCTCAAGAAGCTTGATTGCGCTATCCCGGCGGAATGCAATAACCCCGACCTGGTTACGCCTGAGGTACATGTCGCGAAGCATGGAAATAACGGTACCTTTCACTGCTCCCATCCTCCGTCTTGCCCCCATTGAACCGCTGGCATCCACCACGAAGAGCACGAAGGTGCTGGTATGCTGTTCCCTGACCTTCTCGCGGATATCCTGCGGTTCAATAACGATGGTCAATCCGTCGGTTCGCCGGCGCATTTTCTGGAATAGGGCTGCCGCCCGAAGGGTGGCATCAAGAGCGAGGTCGTTCACCTTTCCTCGCGGGATCCTGAAGCTGACGTATCTTCCCTGGGGCACATTCGCTCGGCTCTTCTCCTGTCTGCCGGAACTGGTGAACCGACGGGCCTTTCGCGGATATCCGCCTTCAATGCGCAGGCTAAGCCCCAGCGCCGGTGCTTCAACCTTCTCCTGACCGGCTTTACCGTGCTGTGTCCCGGCCGGGAAGAAGGGAGGGATGTCCTGCTCTGGTTCTTTTTGCGGGAGGTTATCCTGATAACCTAGGTGAACAACGTTACCTTCTCGGGCGTTTTCAGGGGGACCATCACTTCCGTTTTCCACCTCCTGCTTTCTACGGCCGGAAAGCGGTTCCCGGGCGCGGTGGGGCAGGACATATCCGGCTGCCTCCTCGATCTCTTCCGTGGTAACTTCGCCCCTTCCCTTAAAGGCAGCAAGCGCCTTTGCTGTCTCAATAATGGTTATCTCGGCGCGATGGCCGGCACATCTGGCACCGCGCGCCGTTGCTGCCGCAAGTGCCAGTATCTCGCCGCTGGTGTTGACCTCACGCAGGGTTTCTCTGGCACGGAGTATCTTTTGTGCGGTTGATCTGCTTTCCTTGAGCCATTTCTGCCTGAATGCAACTGGGTCGCGCTCAAATTCGAGCCTGCGGCGGATTATTTCTGCGCGCTTTGCTTCTTCGGCTTCGGGGTAAGCCGTGACGGAAAGCCCGAACCGGTCAAGAAGCTGGGGACGCAGGTGCCCCTCCTCTGGATTCATGGTGGCAATCAGGATGAAGCGCGATCGGTGGCAGAGGGTCACGCCTTCGCGTTCAACGATGTTGATGCCGGAAGCTGCTACATCCAGTACTAGGTCTGCGATATGTGGGTTCAAAAGGTTGACCTCATCAATATAGAGGATATTACCGTGCGCTCTTTGTAGAAGCCCCGGCTCGTGGCATTTCCGCCCGTGGTTTATTGTCCCTTCAAAGTCCAGCCCGCCGACGAGCCTGTCCTCAGTGATGTTCAGAGGCAGGTTGACAATTTTCATATCGTCAACGATATCGGCAAGCCCCCGAACGAGGGTTGACTTTGCCGTACCATTTCCCCCGCTGATGAGAACCCCGCCAACCCGCGGGTTGATCACACTCAATATCAGGGCGGTCTTGACCCGTTCCTGCCCAACGATGGCGGTAAAAGGGAAAACATGGTCATTCATATCTTTTGCATTACTTCGCGGATGATTTTTTCAATTTCATCCGGGTTGAGCCCCTCGTCAAAGGGACGGCGCCGCATGCGGTGCGGGAGGCAGAGCCGCGCCGCTGTTATCAGGTCATCTTCGGTCACTTCGCGCCGTCCTTCAAGCGCGGCATGAGCCATGGCTGTCTTGATCATGGTGATATCCGCCCGGTGACCGTCAACTTCGAGGCGGATTGCTATTCTGGCGGCAAGATTTAGCATATCGTCAGCACAGTGTACCTCTTTAAGAAGGTCTTTGGCCTGTTCAATCCTGGCTGTCAGTTCCTGCTGGGCTTGGGCAAAGTCTGTAATGAAAGCTTCGGGATCGTTTTCAAAAGCAAGCCGCCTGCGGATGATTTCAATCCGGCTCGGGATATCGTCCTCGCCGGTCACATCAACCACCAGCCCGAATCTGTCGGTGAGCTGCGGGCGTAAGTTTCCCTCTTCGGGGTTCATGGTGCCGACGAGTACGAAACGTGATGGATGCATGAAGGAGACACCCTCGCGTTCAACGACATTTATCCCCATGGCTGCGGCATCGAGCAGGATATCCACGAGGTGGTCGTCGAGGAGGTTCACCTCGTCGACATAGAGGATATTGCGGTTTGCCTGGGCGAGGATGCCCGGCTCAAAACGTTTTTCCCCCTTCTTGATGGCATGTTCGATATCGAGCGTGCCGGCAATCCTGTCCTCGGTGGCACTGAGAGGCAGGTTGATTACCTGCACCTTGGTTTTCACTCTTGAAAGCGGTTTTTCCGCCGCAAGCCGCAAGCAGTATTCACAGTACCTGGCAGGGTCATCGGGGTCGCAGTTAAAGTCACAGCCTTCCACCGAATCCCTTTCCGGTAAAAGCTCCGCAAGCGACCTCACTGCCGTGGACTTGGCGGTGCCTTTTTCTCCCCTGATCAACACCCCACCGATCATCGGGTTGATTACGTTGAGGATGAGGGCTTTTTTCATCATTTCCTGCCCGACGATGGCGGTAAACGGGTAAATGTACTGGTTGCTGCCCGATGAAGCTGATAACGACATTGCTAGATATCCCCTTCAATATCACCTTCAAGCTCGAGGATTGCCTCTTTGAGTTTTTCCATCTGTGCTGGAGTAGCCTGCCAGTAGCCGCGCTGCCGGTACTCCACCATCTGCTCTAGGATGTTCAGGTAGGCATGGGGGTTGTTCTCCTTAAGACGCCTGCGCATCGTCTCATCATCGACGTATTTCCGGAAGAGCTCATCGTAGACCCACGGGGCTACGCTGTTTGTGGTGGCGGCAAGCCCCATGATGTTCGCAAAACGTTCGGCGATCTTCTGGACGCCGTGGTACTTGTGCTCAAGCATGCTGTCGATCCATTTCGGGTTGAGGACACGCGTGCGGATACCACGGCCGATTGCCCTGTCAACGCCTTCGGCGACGATGCATTCTTCCGTGGTGTCGGTGATATACATGCTGGGTTTGCTGCCCCTTGCCATCTCCACCGATTTTGCCAGCCCCCCGAAGAACTCATAGTAATGGTCAAGGTCGGTTATTTCGTATTCAGGGTTGCTCCGTATCTGGGAAACGATTTCAACGCTCCTGAGGTTATCATCCAACAGTCCGCTGACATCACGCCCGCGGTAGTTCTTGCTGTAAATGTAGCGCAGCTTCCTCACGAACTCCTCGCCGATCTGCTCCTCACGCTCCCAGTTTTTCGTCTCAATAATTTGGGTGATCCCTGTCCCGTATTCGCCTTCTCCCGGTCCGAATATCCGGGAGCGGGCAAGCTCCTGAGCTTCCTCCTCGGCGTAACCGCGCTCGCGCAGAACCCGGTAGATCTTCTTTGTATTGGCTTTGAAACGGTTCATCTCGTCCGGCTCGTCAAGGCTGGCGAGTCTCTGAAAAAGGTTGTTCAGACCCTCGATGATGTTTGGGAACATATCGCGGAAAAACCCGCAGATGTGGATTGCCACGTCAATCCTCGGTCGCCCCAGTTCCTGAAGGGGGATGATCTCGTAGCGCGGCTCCCACATGTTTCCCCCGCGCAGCACCCGCACCCCGAGGTAAGCCAGTATCTGGGCGACCGTCTCANCCTGGGTGCGCGATGTCTCAAGCCCCCAGAGGATAACCGCGGTGGTGGAAGGTGTCTCCCCGTGGTTGTCTTTGCGGTACCGCTCAATCGTTGCCTCGGCTATCTTCCAGCCCCGCTCGCAGGCGGTCTGGCTGGGCACAAAGCGCGGGTCAAACTGGTAGATGTTGTAGCCGGTAGGCAGGACTTCGGGGTTTCTTATGATATCGCCGCCGAGTCTTGCCGGATTGTAGTGCCCGCTTAAAACCCGCAGCAGATTGCCCATTTCGGCATTCTGGCGACAGCCAGCCATAACTTTCCTGCCGTATTCCAGAGTTGTGGTGAGGGCATCACGATGGGATAGAACATCCGGGACTAGCCCATTCTGGCAATAAGCGGTAAGGACGGTCTCTGCGCGGCGGTCAAGTGCTGCCATCTTTCCGGTATCGTTGTCTTTCAGGATCCGGTCGTAGTCCAGCCCTTCCGCCTCGGCGATGATTCTCTGGAGGGATTTGATTTCGCCGCGGTCATAGCGCAGAACGTTCGTGGCATAGCTACGGGTTTCGTGCTCGGCATAGCCCCTGCCGAATACATGCAGCCCCGCGGGTATCAACGAGCGCTTCATGCGATAAAGCTCCCTCTCTAGGTCTTCAAGCTCCTGCGGGAGACCGGCTCTCGTTGCCCTCTGGCGGATACCGGTGAGGATATCGGCACTTCTTTCGGGAGATACCCGTAATGCCTCACGGTACTCTCCAATCATCGCGGAAAGCTCTGCGTACTCTCCGTACAGGTCTCCCTGGACGAAAGGCGGCGGCTGGTAGCTGATGATGTTAGCGTAGGCACGGCGCTTGGCAATCATCGCTTCCGACGGGTTGCCCACGTAATAGAGGTAGATGTGGGGCATATCCGCGATGAGTCTGTCGGGGAAGCAGTCCCCCGATAGACCGCATTCCTTGCCTTTGAGGAACTCCAGTGTCCCGTGAGTGCCGACATGGATTACTGCGTCTGCCCTGAATTCCTCGCGGAGCCAAAGGTAGAAGGCGAGGTACTGGTGGTGCGGCGGCAGTACCCTATCGTGGTAGGCTTTCTGCGGGTCTTCATGGACCCCTCGCGATGGCTGAAGCCCGATGAAGACATTGCCGCTGACGATGCCCGGGACAAGAAACTCTCCATGGGCGCTCACCATCACACTTCCGGGAGGTTCTCCCCACTGCCGTATGATTTCGTCTTTTTCAGGGATTTCTGCCAGGTATTCGCGGTAGCGTTGTGGAGGATACCTGATCATGACGGTCTCATCCGCGGCATATTTCCCGGAGTTGACGATCCTGCCGGCGGTGAACTTTGCCATGAGGTCGTCAGCGCTGAGCGGCTCCGTCGTGTACCCGGCTGCTTGCAGGGCTTTCAGAATATCAGCCACCGAAGCGAATGTATCAAGGAAGGCGCCGCCGAAGATATTCCCCTCGCCGGGCGGATAGTTGTAGCAGATTATGGCAATCTTTTTCCGCGAATTGGGCAGCCTCCTCAGCCTGATGAGGTTGGTTATGCGCCTGGAAAGCCTTTGCACCCGTTCGTCAATGAGTACCAGCTCCCTCAGGTCCGCCTTTGCGTCTTCATCTTTCAGTTCGCTCATTGCCCCGACCGGGATCGGCTCGGTTGCGCCGTCCAGCTCCGGCAGCATGACCGAGATGAGAAATTCGTTTGAAGTAACCCCCTGGGCTGACTGCTGCCATTCGCTCACATGCCGCCGCGTCATGAAAAACGGGTGGATGTATGGTGCATTCACCTCTTTCAGGAGGTCCAGGGCTTCTTCAGCTTTCCCCCCGAGGGGGCCGGCACCGAGGCGGAAGGGCATGAAGTTGATGATGGCATCTACCTTTCGGGTGGTAATGAGCCATTCCCTGAGCTGGGGAAAGTTTTCGGCACTGGTACCGGCGAAGGCGACTGGCAGGATATTGGCATTTGCTGCTAGCCTCCCGATAACGCCGGCAACACATTCTGCGGTGTCGGTGGGGTAAGTGCGCCCCGAGAAGAAGACGGCTACTGTCGGTTTATCCGGGTCAAAACCGTGCTCCGCCGCGTAGTCTTTATAGCTTCTGTAGTACTTTCTCGTGGCGGGATCACATATCCCGCAGCCCACAATCTCGCGGGCAGGAGGTGGTTTGGGTAGTTTGCGGTACCCTCCGTACTCGCGCAGCATGAGGTAGAGGAGGTTCTCCATCTGCGCGGCGTCTGCCAGGGCAAAATACTTCATGACCTGCGCAAGATTGTGCATATCGCGCATCTTGCCCGGGGGCATTATTTTCGCCATTTTACTCATGCCCTTGAATGTCTTTCCCATCCGGCGCATCGCTTCCATGTTCATTGGTAGTTGCGTGGCATCCGGCTCCCGCGGGACGGTAAGCGCCCCGAGCCTCAGATAGGAACGTGCTGTCTGCCCGTAGGGAATTATCTGCCCCCGGCACTCATCCAGTGCCCGGTAAACGTCGGAGATCAGATCAGCCGGGCTGCCCATCAGGTCAACCAGTACGGCATCAGATGTTTTAACGGCTTCAATCATTTCCGAATGCTTTTCAGGACCTAGCAGATGCGCCGCATAGAAAATGCACAGGTCAAGGACGCCGGGGAATTTGCGGTTTATTTCTTCTTTTGCCCTGAGCAGTCCCCTGATCGCAGTGGTGGAAACGGTGACAAAGCAGATCTTCATTTTGCCACCTTCCTGGGACGGACTATTGGCTTCCCCGTCTCGGGGTCGGGGAATATATCAGCTTCCACGCCGAATACCTCGCGCATCATGTCGGGTGTGATGACAGCGCCGGGCAGTCCGCGGGAAAACAGCCTGCCGTTTTTCATTACGATAAGCTCATCGGCGTAATGGGCGGCATGGTTGATGTCATGCAGCACCATGAGGATTGTGATCCCCTCTTCGCGGTTAAGGCCCGCGATGAGTTCCAGCGTCTCTATCTGGTGGGCGATATCCAGAAATGTCGTTGGTTCGTCCAGCAGGAGGATCTGCGGCTTCTGGGCAATTGCCATGGCGATCCAGACTCGCTGGCGTTCTCCGCCGGAAAGGGTATTCAGCCTGCGGTCGTCGTAGCCGGAGAGGTTTGTCCTGGCGAGGGACCAGCTAATGATCTCTTCGTCCTCGGCGGTTTTACTCTGCCACCATTCCCGGTGGGCAAAACGTCCGTAGGCAACAAGCTCCCTTACGGTTGCATCGGTCATTCCGTTATGAAGCTGTGAGAGCACTGCCATCTGCCGGGCAACATTTTTGCTGCTCATCCTGAAAATGCTTTTGCCGTTGAGGTAAATGCATCCTGCGGATGCTCTGACATTGCGGGATATGGCCCTCAGGAGCGTCGTTTTGCCCGAGCCGTTCGGCCCGACAATGGCGTATATCCTGCCGCGCTGTATTTCCAGACAGAAATCGGCAATAACTTCACGGCTGTTAAATCTGACTTTCAGGTGTTCAACATTCAGCACGGTATTCATCGGACGGCTATCTCCGCAGCAGGTAGAGGAAGAAGGGAACTCCCAGTATCGCCATGACGATGCCGACGGGTATCTCCGTCGGGCTGAAGGCGGTACGGGCAAACGTGTCACTGAGCATCACGACAGCTGCTCCCAGCAGCATCGCCCCCGGGAAAAGTACCCTGTGATTGGTGCCGAGAAGCAGGCGGGTGGCATGCGGAATGATCAATCCCACGAACCCGAGCAACCCTACCACAGAGACCGCGCTCGCCGCAAGAAGGGCAGCCACCGCAGTAAGCCCCATCCTGGTGGCTTCGACGTTCAGCCCGAGACTGCGGGCGGTATCGTCACCGAGGACTAATATATTGAGCCGCTCTGCCATAAAGACAGCAATCACCGCCCCCAGTACCGAATACGGCAATATGGTGAAGACATCCGGCCAGCTCCTTGCCGAAAGGCTGCCGTTCATGAAGAGTATTGCCCCGTGGACACGGTCGCTGAAAAGAACCATGAGCGCCGAAATTCCGGCACCGAGAAAGGCAGCCACCGCCACCCCCGCAAGGATAATCCTGAGAGGCTGGATACCCCCTTTCCAGGCAAGAATGTAGATCAGGACGGCTGCCCCCATAGCGCCGACGAAGGCTGCCATGGGCACCATCAACTGGTGCTGCGGAAACAGAATAAGGATAATGATGCCCGCCAGTCCCGCCCCCGCCGAAACGCCGATGATAGTGGGATCAGCCAGCGGGTTGGACATCACCCCCTGTAGGATTGCCCCGGACAGTGCTAGGTTGATCCCGACGAGCGCCGCGACGATGAGCCGGGGCAGGCGAATGTCCCAGATGATGGAGCGCTCCGGCGACCCATCGTCGTTAAAGATGACCCTGATGATGTCAGGGATACCTATCTTCACCGTCCCCAGATAATTACCCAGGAGAAAGGCAAGGACCACCAGCATGGCGAAGATAAACAGGGTAAAATATTTCCAGCCCGACCTGTTCTTTAGTCCCGGCTTCTGTGTCGTGAAGTGCCTAATGTAAGCCTCCGTGTGCAAGGTTTATTCTTCCAGGGCACCGAATATCTCGGGGTAGACCCCCTTTGCCATGTACTCAATGGCATCAACGTAATTATGCCCTGCGTTATAAAGGAAATATTCCTGCGGGAGATAGACAACCCGGCCTTCCTTGATTGCCCGGATACCACCCCATGCCGGGTTGGTAGCAAATTTTTCTTTCATCATGCGCTTGGCGTCTTCGTTGGAGCTGATCATGCTTGTGACCAGCACCACGTCCGGCTCCTTTTCCACGATGTACTCTATATCAAGGGGNGTATTTTCCGAGCCGACCACATCTGGGGGTAACCCTGAAGCGATGTTTTTCAGACGGAGAATATTCGCCACATCACCGGCGATGCTGTTGTCCAGCTTGACAGCGATGGTGGACGAGGTAACGTAGAGAATTACCACCCTTTTGGACTCTTCCGGCAGGCGTGCAATGATCTCCTGTTTGCGTGCTTCCATGCGGGCAATCATCTCCTCAACAAGCGTCTGCCTGTCCAGCAGAGCGCCGAAAACCCTCATGTGATCGAGAACGTCACGGTAGGTGCGCATGAAAAGGGTGGCTATTTTATAGTCCATCTCACGGAGGGTCTTGCAGATGCTGCTCTGAACACCAGCCTGAGCGATGATGAAGTCGGGCTTAAAGGCGATAACGGCTTCCACATTTGTGTTATAGACCATGCCCACCGAGGGAAGCGCCTCAATCTCGGCGGCATGCTGGCTATCCAGCTTGACACTGCCCAGCTCGGTGCGGCAGATCGATTTCCCCCCGAGGGCATACCAAAGGTTGATGAAGCTCCCCGAAAGCACCGCCACACGTTCCGGGGCCGTATCCAGTTGAATCTCGTAACCGAGATAATCGGTGATGGTGCAAGGGTAGCCATAATTGCTGATGCTGATTTTCGGCTTGTCCCCCGCCGGCGCCTGAGCCGACCTGACATTGGCAATGCCACCGAACCGGGAAGGGTCCTTGACGGTGTCTGCGCCCTGTGAAACACAGCTGCCGGCAAGGATCGGCAAGAAGCAAAGCGCGGTGGCGGCGAGAAGCAAAGAAAACCACTTTCTCATGACCTGAGCCCCCAGTCCTTGGTAGATCGCTGACGTTTGGCATATCTAGCAGGGAATACCAAGACGATTATAGCGAACGCGATGACCTGTGTCAAGTAGACTTGATAAAAATCCAGTATGGTTAATTAACCTGGTGTGCTGCGCTAGCCATTTTCCGGGGGACCTCACTACCGGACGGTCCCTGTGACAGGCAGTTGTCAAAAAGAAAGTGTAAAATGCGTGCTGCGAAAGCGAGCGGGAAAGACGGTTATCCTGGGAAGGGGGTTGAAACGTTTGTCAGGCAGACTGAGCCACTCCTGTCAGGATGTGGCAGGAAAATCCGATATCGCCGGGCTATCGCATGGCACGTTTCATCCGCGATAACTGCCCGGCTTGCCGGGCACGATATTATCGTGGATTGTAGAATTCTTTGGATACGAAAGGAGATATCATGATTATCCCGTCTGGGAAAATGGTTGTTCCTATATCATCAGATTTATCAACGCCGGGGTCATCTTCTGTCTTGGGGCCACCGGAAACATGGAATTCCGTGAGTCATGGGTGGGCTATTTCTAGTTTGGGCAATCAGTAACTGTATTGCTTTCCGGCGCGATAGCCATGCGCCTACCCCCGAAATCCCACTGACAAGGGACAAGTGGGGCAACCGGAACTCGTGGGAAAAAAGGGCGTGAAATGGAGTGGTCCGTCGTCTACGTTGTGGCTGGGATTGGCCTTCCCTTCATGGTAGTGGGACACGTGTCTACCCTCAAGGACAACCATGTTTACAAAGGCTGGTCTTGCCGGGCATGTACCCGATCGTGGTTGTTTGCCGCAGCCATGATCGTAGCTTGAGATATCCAGCACTCAATATCGTGAAGGCAATTGATAGAGAATAGATACGGAAAGGAGAGCAATGGAAGACCAGGACAGGCAGAGAAACCCAGCTATCGGCAGTCAGGTGACATTGGACACCATTCTCATTCAGGCAATCGTGAAGTTGGAAATGCGGCAGATGGTGCCGTTGAGCAGACAGTCACAGATTTACACAGTGAGCACGTGGGGCAGTGGCCAGATCCATTTCAATGGCAACTATACACAATGGAGAGATCTCCTTGACCGGCTGGATAAAGCCGCCGGTGATCTTGATATGGACTGGACAGTCACCACGTTTGAAACGCATCCCGAGAACGTTCTTCCACTGGATGACGGGATTGAAGCCCGTGATTGTGGGGGTACTGTCAAAATAATTATCGGCGGGGCTACATACAACGTGACGGATATTGTCGATCAGTTAATACCGATGAGCGCTGGCTCCATCGCGCTTTATCGGGCAGTAGAGCTCGGGTTAGAATATCATCCCATTATTGACAGTATTTGTCGATTACTGAGACGGCGAAGGTAAAGATGGCCTTGCCCCCACAAGTCGGGATTGGACAGTCTAGCAGAGACATGGGGATTGCCCGAAGTTATTGC
>JAOAEN010000049.1 GCA_026416775.1 Dehalococcoidales bacterium | reverse complement strand
CCCTGCGCAGGGTGCCGGGCAAAGGAGCACGGATGGAAATTGAGGATGTACGCAAGAACACTAAGCTGATCATTGACGGCGTTATCTATAACGCCGAGGATGTGGAATTCGTCAAGCCGGGCAAGGGGCGTGCAGTCTATCGCCTTAGATTGAAGAGCCTGCGTGATGGTAGCGTCATCGAGCGCACGTACCGTTCGGGTGACAAGGTGGACGAGGCGGTACTGACGACCGAAGACGGGCAGTTCCTCTACCACGAGGGCGACCAGTACGTCTTCATGGATGCCAAGACATACGAGCAGCGTACCATCTCGGAAGAGCTTCTCGGGATGAAGAAGTATTTCCTCAAGGAAGGTACCGAGGTCACCATGCTCATGATGGGCGATGAAATGATTGATGTCAACCTGCCCATCACCGTTGACCTGAAGGTGGTGGAAACCGAGGTCGCTACCAAGACTGCCACCATTACCCCCCAGATGAAGACTTCGGTGCTGGAAACGGGCTACCGCATCGACACCCCGCCCTTCATCCGCACCGGCGACATCATCAAGGTGGACACCCGCACCGGCACCTACGTGGAAAGGGTCTCTGCTGCCAAGTAAGCCATGCTTGATGAAGAAAGAAGGCGCCTTGCCCGCGTCAGGCCAAACCTTGAGCGGCGCAGCCTCATCATCAGAACCATCCGCTCCTTCTTTGAGGGGCAGGGCTTCCTTGAAGTGGAGACTCCCGTCCGCATCCCGGAAATTGCCCCCGAGGAATATATTGCACCCTTCCGCAGCGAAGGGTCATTTCTGGCAACCTCTCCCGAGCTTCACATGAAGCGCCTGCTTGCCGCAGGCTACGAGAGGATCTTTCAGCTCAGCCGCTGTTTCCGCAGAGGAGAGCGGGGTCGCCACCATAACCCCGAGTTCCTCATGCTTGAGTGGTACCGGGCGGGTGCCGACTACCGGCAGATGATCGCCGATACCGAGCTCCTGTTGAACCACCTGGCAGGCACACTCGGCTTCAAAGGTGACACCATTGCGTACCGGGGACAGCGGATTGATATCTCTGTCCCCTTCCCCAGGACCACTGTGAGGGATGCCTTCCTGAAAGCCGCCGGCTGGGACCCGCTCGGCGCGGCGGACCTTTCACGCTTTGATGAGGAATTCGTCCTCAAAGTGCTGCCGGGCTTTCCAGCCGACCGCCCCACCGTGCTGCTTGACTACCCGGCAGAGCTCGGGGCACTGGCGAGGCGCAAGCCGGATGATCCGCGTCTTGCCGAACGTGCCGAGGTCTTCATCGGAGGCCTTGAGCTTGTCAACTGCTACAGTGAGCTCACCGACCCCGCCGAGCAGGAAGCTCGCTTCCGTACCGCGATTGCCCGGATTGCCGAAGAAAGGCATGAGACCATCCCCCTGCCCGAGAAGTTTCTGGGAGCACTTGCCCTCCTTCCCCCCTGCGGCGGGGCGGCGCTGGGGGTGCACAGGCTCGTCATGCTTTTCTGCGATGCCACTTCCATTGACGAGGTAATGGCCTTTCCCGCCGAAAATGCCTGACCGCTAGGCGGCCTCCCTCAGCTTCCGCAACGCCGCTTTGAGCCGCTGCCAGAAGCTGTTTGCTGCATCAACCTTTTCTTCCGGGAGCACCCTCTCACCGTAGCGTGCGCTAATATAAAGCTCGGTAATTACCTGAAGTGCTACCGGCTCTTCGGTCAGGGCTTTTTCCAGCCTCTGGCTGTACTCGGTGGCGGTCTCATGGCGGCGGCGGGCTATCCCGGAAAGGGCACCTTCCCAGAGGAGGTGGCGGTAGATCTCGCGGATGTTCAGGCGCCCGGCAGATTCTTCAAGGCGGAACGGGGCCGCTTTTCTGCGGAAACGTTCCCCTACCATGTTGAGAAGTCCCCTGAGGTCATCGCGCAGGTTCTGCCAGCTGAAAAGCGACTCGTGGATCTCTTCAATTTCCTCTTCCTCGCGCCTGCCACGGATGCGGGCGATTGCCCTTGCCAGAAAATAGACCACAAGGGCGGCAAGGACCGCCAGGGCAATCCATTTCAGGAGCTCGGTTGCCCACGTGGGTAGTTCCTTGGTGACCACCTCGGGGAAGAGCGGGGCACTCATGTTATCCGAGCTTTCCGGCTGAAGCTGCTCGCCCCGTAACAGGTTCAGGAGGTAACGCAGGATGCGGAAAAACCACTCAAAGATAAAGAAAAGCGGCATGAGGACATAGCCCAGGATTTTCCCCAGAAAGCTGCCGAAGGCGTCAAGCCCGCGGCGCATACTGGCAAACACCTCGGGAGAAAAGATGCTTGCCACGGCGAAGCCGAGAAGCACCATGCCCCCCACCACCAGAACGATTATCGGAAGCCACCGCCTCACCGAGGCAAGCGCCGTCCCCTCCTTTGCCATGGCGCGCCGCATCTGGTAGATATGACTCACCGCAATGGCAAGCAGCCCGAAGAAGAAAAATGCCATCACGTAAAAGCCAGCGGTCACCCCCGGCGGGCTCATGCGCCCCGAGCCTGCCGTAATCTGCCAGAGGATGAAAAGCACGATGAAGGCGACAATCCCCCCGACGAAGCGGCGGTAAAGATCGCGGAAATAGGTCGTCGTCTGCCCCAGGACGATCCCCCGCCACCAGAGGTAAATGAGCACCGGTATGGCAACGACGATCGGGCTCGGCGTCCTGAAGGTGTTACCGAGCATGCGCCCGACATACTGGAACCAGCCACCGCCAAGAAAGCCGTGACCGGCGCGGTAGTCCACCGCAAGCACCAGAAAGCTGATGATAAACCCCGCGGCGACGATGATGGTGCGGGTGAGCGAGAGCGCCCAGTCCTTACGCGCGATGAGCCGCGTCAGGAAGAAGGCAAGCCCGATCACGATGATGACCGACCCGATGCCGAGCACCGGCCTCGACGGGGAAAACCACGGAAGGTTCCCCATCCAGATAAGCCAGGGATAGAACCAGAAAATCTCCATCAGGATGACCGAGGCGGGATAAATCACCTGCGCCATCCAGTCAAAGGGGCGTTGTCTTGCCGCCACTTCACGTCCTTCACCGGCGACCGGCATCTGTCATCTCCACAAGCCCGATTTCTTCGACAAGCTGCCAGGCGACCTCATCGGTCACCTGATAGACGGAAACCCCGCCGCCAGCGGAGGAGGCAAGCTCTTTCTTCTCGCCTCCCACCATGACGAGTGCCACCCCCCGCCCGACGCGCTTCAGGTCCACAAGCACGCTCAGGAGCTCCTCGGTGGGCTGCGCCGAAATGACGAGGATCGTGCTGCCCCACGGAAGGCTCGGGGCCTCGCGGCGGATGAGCCTTGCCATACTGACCGTCTCCACCTGGTGCACCTGGGCAAGCGCCTCAAGGACGTGCAGGAGCTGTTCCGGATGGCCGCTTTCCGGCACCCTGAGGATGCCCTTGGAAAAGCGCGTCCTCTGGTTTACCGTAAGCCCCACCCTGAAGCCGGCGGCGAGTGCCGCCTGTGCAATTGCCGCCGCGGTGATGATGCCAAGCTCCTGGAGCTGGTGGATGCTCCCCCAGAGGGGTGCCTTGAGCGTGCGCACGTCAAGGAAGAGGCTGATGTCAACGGTAGTCGTCGGCTCGTAGAGCTTGGTCTGGAGCTTCTGCAGGCGCGCGGTGGTCTTCCAGTGGATGCGCTTGAGGCTGTCCCCGGGAACGTAATCGCGCACCCCGTAGGTGAGCACCGGATCCTGAAAGAGGTGCCGCCTCAGGCGGATATCCCCGAAGAGCTGGCGTGAGGGAATACCCAGCTTCTCCAGAGGCACCAGGCGCGGGTAGACAAGGAGGTAGTCAAGTTTACCGAAAACCGCCTCGCGGCGGAAAAACCCGAAAAGGTCACCCGAACGCAAACGTGCCGGGCCGAAGATGAAGGCACCGCGCTGGGTGCAGCGCATCGGGTAACGCCGCCTCACCCGGTGGTACATGTTGATGGGAAAGGTCTGCTGCAGGATGACGCGCTCCTCGGTGGTGGCTTCCGCCTTACCTTTGAGGAGCTGTACCTTCTCCGGGAGCTCGTCTTCAACCTGGAGCCAGGCAAGCGGCAGGATCTTGCGGTTGGTGACCTCTATCTCGTAGGTAATCTCCTCGCCGAAGAAGACCTTGTTCTGGCTCAGGTGCCGGCGGAACTCCACACGGTGCAGGCAGAAATGGTTCCACAGCCGCGAAACGCCACCGGTGAGGAGGAAGAGCAGGCACACCAGCGCCAGCGCCACCTGTTTCAGTATCAGGCTGAGGATGAAAATGAGAAAGGCGAAGATGAGCCAGTTATCGCCACGCATCGCTAGCTTTCTTTCGGCGAGCCGATTTCCTCCACCGGCACCGCGACGGAGTCCGCTATCTCCCTGATGAGCTGTTCCGCCCGGTGCCCGCGCAGGCGGCTTTCCGACTTCGGGATAATGCGGTGGACGAGCACCGGCGTGAGGAGATACTTGACGTCATCCGGGGTAACGAACGACCTGCCCCTCACGGCGGCCAGTGCCTGTGCCGCGTGGTAAAGGGCAAGCATCGCGCGGGGGCTTGCCCCGAGTTCCACCTCCGGGTGCCGGCGGCTGGCATGGATGAGGCGGATGATATAGTCCTCAACATCGGCGGCAACGTGCACCCTGCGGCACTCCTTCTGCATGGCGAGGAGCTCCTCGGCCGGGACCACCGGCGTAAGTGCCTCAAGCGGCTCATCCGCGCGGAAGCGGGCGAGGATAAGCCGGTCCTCCTCCTCCGTGGGGTAACCGAGCTGGAGCTTGAACAGGAAACGGTCAAGCTGGGCTTCGGGGAGAGGAAAGGTGCCCTCAAGCTCAATGGGGTTCTGCGTCGCCATGACGAGGAAGGGGCGGGGAAGCGGCCTCGTTTCCCCCTCCGTGGTCACCTGCCGCTCCTGCATCGCCTCAAGCAGCGCCGACTGGGTGCGGGGCGTCGCCCGGTTGATCTCATCGGCAAGGACAACCTGGGACATGATGGGGCCGGGACGGAACTCAAATTCCGAGGTTTTCTGGTTGAAGATATAGGTGCCGGTGATATCCGAGGGCAGTAGGTCCGGCGTGCACTGGATACGCCGAAAAGTACAGCCCAGCGAGCGTGCCAGCGACTTGGCGAGCACGGTCTTGCCCAGACCGGGAACGTCCTCAAAGAGGATGTGTCCTTCGCAGAGCAGGGCTACGATTGCAAGCTCGACCACCCCGTCCTTCCCCACAATAACCCGCCCCACGTTTTCCTTCACCCTGCTTACGGTATCCCTTATTCTCTCTACAGTTGCTTCCATTGTCCCCTCGCTTTCAACGCACCAATTATAGCACCGGGAGGCTACCGTGTCACGCCGCGCGCGTTTCAGGATGACAGACAGGGCAGACTGTAAGAAGCGGGCCAAACACAGACATCCCGGGATTTCCACCTTGCTGGTAATCCCGCCGGGAGGTGTAAAATGGGAATTGAGTGTGTCTGCCGACCGGCACGGAGAGGTGAGGAAGGACTTGATGCGGACGGTTGTTCTGCCACGTCTTGCCTGGCACGGCGTGAAGGCGCTTGAGCTTGAGGTGCCTTCTTCCTGGCGGCTTGAGGTGCTGCCGATGGCGGGGGCAGAGCGTCCCGCGCTTACCGCTGAGGCCATCCGGGAGACAATCGCTGCCCCGCTGGGAATGCCGCCGCTAAGGGAATGTGCGAAAGGCAGGCGCGAGGTCGTCATCATCTTCGATGACATGACGCGGGTCACCCGTGCGGCGGAGATCGTGCCCCATGTGCTTGCGGAGCTTGGCGAGGCCGGCATCCGGGACGAACAGGTGCGTTTTATCGCCGCCTGCGGCTGCCACGGGGCGATGACCCGCACCGACTTTGCAAAAAAGCTGGGCGAGGAGGTGCTCCGGCGCTTTCCCGTTTACAATCACTCCCCTTTTGACAACTGCGTCTATGCCGGCACGACGCGCCGCGGCACGAGAGTCTTCATCAGCGCCGAGGTGATGCGGTGCGACCTGAAGATCGGCATCGGTTCGGTGGTGCCGCATGGTATGGTGGGATTCGGGGGCGGGGGTAAGATAATCCTACCGGGGGTGGCTTCCTATGAAACGATCCTTGCGTTCCATAGCACCGGAAGCACGCAGGTTGAACTAGGGGCGATGGGCATGATAGCCGTTAACCCCGCACGGCAGGATATTGATGAGGCGGTCAGCATGGCGGGGCTGGATATGAAGATTGACGCACTCGTGAATATGTGGGGCGAGACGGTGGCACTCTTTGCCGGGGCACCGTCCGCTGCCTTTGACGCGGCACTTGATGAGGCGAAAAGGCATTATCTCACCGCACGCGCCAGGGATAAGGATATCGTCATTGCCAATACCTTTGCCAAGGCTTCGGAAGCGGCAAGCGGGCTTCCCGTAGCTTTCCCCGCGGTGAAGCAGGAAGGCGGTGATGTCGTGCTCATCGCCAGTGCCCCCGAGGGGCAGGCGACGCATTACCTCATGGGCCCGTTCGGAAAACACATTGCGGGGAGGCTCCCGCTCAGGGTGAAGGTACCGCCAAACGTGCGCCGTCTCTTCGTCTACAGCGATTTTCCCGACCTTGCCGCCCGCGGCTACTTTGCGGATGCGGAAAAGGTCGTTTTTGCGGATGACTTGAGCAAGGTCATCACCCGTCTCGCGGAAGACCACGGGGACGCCGCGAGGGTTGCCGTTTACCCCAGTGCGGATATCCAGTACTGCCCCGGGGGTTAGGTCACCTGCAGCCTGACAAGATAAGACCCGAAGTAGCCGCACCTGACGCATCCCCAGAGCACGCCGAGCTGATAGGCAAGGTGCTCAAACAGGTAAAAGCCGAGAAACGCCGGATAGGGTATTTCCGCCTTCTTTGCCATGAAGTCCATGGCCGAGGTATAGAGGACCATCAGCCCTCCGAGCACCCAGAAAGGAAACCAGGCTATCCCCAGCATGATGAAGGCGCAGAGGTAGTACCTCACCAGATGAAAAGAGGCGAAATGGAAGAAGGACGCATGGCTTGTCATCGTGGCGGCCAGTATGCGGGAAAAGCCAAGCCCGAGACCGTGTTTTCCGATGATGCGCCGGCGCCGCACAAGGTCAAGGACAGAGAAGACAGGAATGGTAACGAGGAAGTAAGGCTGCCAGAAGAGCAGAGCAAGCAGGACGGTAAGCCAGATAAGCCCGCTGTAGATGGGAAAAGCGATTACCTTTCTTTTTGCCCGGTGGGTGCGGTAAAGTACCGCTTCCGAGGTGCCGTACTGGGCGCGGCGCAGCAACATCTTCGCCAGCTCACGCCGGTGCCGGTGGAAGACCCTCCCGTAAGGGGCATAGATGACGGTGTACCCCCTCCCGCGCAGCCGCCAGCAGAGGTCCACGTCCTCGCCGAGGCGGAAGTCCTCGCGGAAGCCACCGAGGGCAAGAAAGGCATCACGGCGCACGAGCATGTTCGCCGTGGGGACGTAGAACGTTGAGCCTGAGTTTCCTTCCATGATGAAGTGGCGTCCCATGTTGAGCGAAGAGGCGGCTGCCTCATAGCGGTCAAGCAGGCTCCGGCGGTAGTAGCCGTCAATGAGGCCTCCCACCGCCGCAACTTCCGGGGCAAAGAAAAACGGGACCGTTTCCCTGAGCCAGCCAGCAGTTGCAATGCAGTCGGCATCAAGAAAGGCAAGGATTTCGCCGCTGGCCCTTCGGACAGCGAGGTTGCGTGATGCCGCCGGACCGAGGGGTTTTTCGTTACGGATGATGCTTACCGGCACGCCTCCGCCACAGGTGATCTCCTCTTTTGATCCGTCGTCAACAACGATGACCTCGNACCTTCCGGCAGGATAATCAAGGCGGCCGAGCGATTCAAGGCATGCCCTGAGGTCTTCGGGCTGGTCACGTACCGGGATGATGATGGAAACAAAAGGGTGGTCTTCAGGCTCGGCGAGTCCTTCCAGCCTGAGATAGCCCTTTGCGGTGAGCGAAAAAAGCACCCTCAGGGTGGCGATCTTCCCCGGAGCACCATCGGCGCCACCGAGTCCTTCAGGGCTGATACCATCGCGGACACGGACGAGGATATCAAATAGACTGCGGTTCAGGCGCAGCGCCCTTAACGGGTGCTCCGAGATGAGGTAGTAGC
>JAOAEN010000048.1:7933-8163 GCA_026416775.1 Dehalococcoidales bacterium | reverse complement strand
GCCTCCATCTGGGGGATGGTATTGGTGGGCAGGTGCCGGAAGCAGACGGATAGGGGCCGCGGCCCGTGCTTGACAAGCCATGCGGGATGTGATATTAACAAGGCGGGGAAGCGAAGATAGGGTAAACTCAGAACTCATCGGGACGGCAGAAACCGGACGGGGCACAGGGTGATGGCCATCAGCCCCGCGGCGCCGCCAGGTTTATTTTTGCCGCAGTTAAGGTATGGCGG
>JAOAEN010000048.1:6115-7923 GCA_026416775.1 Dehalococcoidales bacterium | reverse complement strand
CCCCCGGAAGAAACAGAAGCCGCTACCCGGCTGGCGGAGAGGGGGTTAAGGAAGGCTGAAAGGGAAAAATGAAGACAATCGCGGAAATCAATGAAAAGATCAAAAAAGGGCAGGCAGTCGTGGTGACTGCCGAGGAAATAATTGACATCGTCAGGGAAAAGGGCCTGTCGCGGGCAGCAAGGGAGGTGGACGTCGTTACTACGGGGACGTTCGGGCCGATGTGCTCGTCCGGCGCCTTTCTCAACTTCGGGCATACCAGGCCGCGCATCAAGATCGGGGGCGGACGGGCATACCTCAATGACGTGCCGGTCTACACGGGGATTGCGGCGGTGGACGTCTTCATCGGGGCGACGGCGCTTCCCGATGATGACCCCAGGAACCGCGTCTATCCCGGGGAATTTCCCTACGGGGGCGGGCACGTGATTGAGGAACTTGTCGCCGGCAGGGACATCCGCCTTGCGGTGAGCGCCTACGGCACCGATTGCTATCCCCGCCGGAAGCTTGAGACGTGGATCAACATCAGGGACATCAACGAAGCGATCCTTTTCAACGTGCGTAACAGCTACCAGAACTACAATGTTGCGGTGAATTTGTCCGGCAAGACCCTTTACACCTACATGGGCGTGCTCAAGCCAAATCTCGGCAACGCCAATTACTGTAGCGCCGGGCAGCTTTCCCCGCTGCTCAAAGACCCGTACTATAAGACCATCGGCATCGGCACGAAGATATTCTTGGGCGGGGGCATCGGCTACGTTGCCTGGCATGGTACCCAGCACAACCCGAACGTGCTGCGGGGTGAAAACGGGCTGCCGCGTCGGCCGGCGGGGACCCTGGCCGTCATCGGCGACCTCAAGCAGATGAGTCCCGAATTCCTGAGGGGATTGAGCATGCTCGGCTACGGCACCAGTCTGGCGGTGGGGATCGGTGTGCCCATCCCTATCCTCTCTGAGGAAATCCTTGCCTATACCGCGGTGAGCGATGCGGAGATCTTTGCTCCGGTGGTGGACTACGCCGAGGCTTACCCGCAGGGCAGACCAGAGGTTCTGGCAGAGGTGAGCTATGCCCAGCTCAAAAGCGGCAGTATTACGCTTCAGGGCAAGCAGGTGCCCACGGCTTCACTTTCCAGCTACCCGAAGGCGGTGGAAATCGCCCGCACCCTCAAGTCCTGGATTGAAAAGGGGGAGTTCACCCTCACCGAGCCGGTGGCACCGCTCCCCGGTGTGGAAAGCGGTATCACCATCAGGGGGCTAAAGGAGCGACCGGTCGAATAACCGGGAGGGCGAAAGCTCTGACCTTGGGATGAAACCGAGCGAGCACTGACCGCGGGATAGGCCTTGCCCCGAAAGATGGCTATTGCGGGAAGGGCCCTAGACCAGCTCCCAGAAGCTCCTCAGCCTTTCAAAATCCATCATCCCGCTCTCGGCGAGGTTTTCTACCTCAACGCCGGCTTCAACCGCCGCCGCCACCGGGTTCAGGCCACCGAGCTGAATAATGCCCACGCGGTTGAGGGCGACGGGAATCTCGCAGAGCGGTTCGCTTACCTCGCCGATGGCAAAGATACCGCCGATGCCGGCCTTTTCCAGCTTCTCTTTGATCTCCTCAACCACTTCCTTCGCCGGTGCCGGAATGGTGCGGAAAGCCCCGAGGATCTTGCCGCTGCCCGTCTGCGAGGCCTGCATCACACTTGTCATCCTTGCCTGGATGAAGGTTTCCGAAGGGTCGGTGGAAGTGCCGGCATATTCGGTAAGGGCAACGAAGCGGCGGGGTTTCCCCCCCTTTATTTCCAGCACCCCGCCGAACCTGAATTC
>JAOAEN010000048.1:0-6105 GCA_026416775.1 Dehalococcoidales bacterium | reverse complement strand
CCACAAGGTCGCTCACGCAGAGCCTCGCCTTGAAGGCCTCCTTCATGGCAGCGAGGGCTTTCCTGAACTTCGTCCGGTCGATGAGCGAGGTATTGATTGCGAGCTGCCCGGTGCGCTTTACCGGGTCAAAGGTGGTGAGATAGGCAAGAAGCTCCAGTTTGTCCCGCACCATCCCCAACTGCTGCGGGACGAGTGCCTCCCTGACCTCCCTCCTGCCTTCAGGAGTGAGGGTGCGCCCGTCGCGCCCGCCGGGACGGGTGAATCCGCGCTCGTCGGCGATCTTGAGATGGTACCTCACCCCGCGCTCGCTTAGGAAAATCCCCTCCTGTGCCAGCCTGCGGGCGATCTGGATCGAACCGAGCGGTTCTGATGACTCGCTCAGCACCTTCAGGATGGCGATGAGTTTGCCCTCAGCATCCGCACCGACGACCTGAGCCATATTACCCTGACCGTTTCTCAAATACCCGCTTTTTGCCATTTATTATACCATGCCGCGGGCCCCAGTAGAGGGCGGGTAGCTTTCCACCGTGCCGCTTAGAGAATCGGCAGGTATTTGTTTATTTCATACTCGCTCACATGGATGCGGTATTCGTCCCACTCCTTCTTCTTGTTCTCAATGAACGAGTGGAAAACATGGTCCCCGAGCGCTTTTCTCACCAGCTCGCTTTTCTCGGCAAGCTGGATGGCCTCAAGGAGACTGGCAGGCAGCGTCCCGATTCCGCGCCTTGCCCTTTCCTCGGCGCTCATCTCGTAGACGTTCTCTTCCACCGGCTCCGGCGGCTCGAGCCCCTGCCTGATACCCTCAAGCCCCGCTGCAAGCATCACCGCGAAGCAGAGGTACGGGTTGCATGCCGGGTCCGGAGAGCGGAGCTCGATGCGGGTGGCTTTTTCCCGACCGGGGCGGTATTCGGGCACGCGGATGAGGTCGGAGCGGTTGCGCCTTGCCCAGGAGAGATAGACCGGCGCCTCGTAGCCGGGGACAAGGCGCTTATAGGAGTTCACCCACTGGTTACAGACGAGGGTGATTTCCGGGGCATACTTCAGGAGCCCGGCGACGAAACTCCTTGCCTCCTTGGAAAGGTGGTAGGGGTCATTAGGATCAAAAAAGGCGTTGCGCTCACCCCGGAAGAGCGACTGGTGCACGTGCATCCCGCTGCCGTTGATGCCGAACACCGGCTTGGGCATGAAGGTGGCATAGTAGCCGTGCCGGTAGGCAACCTCCTTGACCACCAGCCGGTAGGTCATGACGTTGTCCGCCATGGTCAGGGCATCGGTGTACCTCATGTCAATCTCATGCTGGCTATCGGCAACTTCATGATGGCTGTATTCGACATCGATCCCCATGGCCTCCAGGTGGAGCACCGTCTCCCTTCGCATGTCAACGGCGGCATCGCGCGGCGTCAGGTCGAAGTACCCCGCCTTGTCCAGGGGTTCGGTCAGGTCCGGAGATTTAAAGTAGAAATACTCCAGCTCCGGCCCCACGTAGTAGGTGTAGCCCATATCGGCGGCCAGCTTGAGGTTCTTCTTGAGGACGTACCTGGGGTCCCCCTCAAAGGGTTCGCCGCCGGGCAAGAGAATATCGCAGAACATGCGCGCTTCCGCGTGGTGTTCCTGCGGCCGCCACGGTAGTATCCGCCATGTGGTCGGGTCGGGCAGTGCCACCATGTCGCTTTCATCAATGCGGGCGAACCCCTCAATGGAAGAGCCGTCAAACCCCATCCCCTCTTCAAGGGCCCCCTCAAGCTCCTCCACGGTGATATCAAAGCTCTTGAGCATCCCTAGGATATCGGAAAACCAGAGCTTGATGAACTTGACATCCTGCTCCTTCGCCTTCCTGAGGACGTACTGTTTGGCCTCTTCCCTGCTCTTGAATTTTTCCGCCATTTTTCCCTCCTGTCACGCTGTTATTTTAAATCTTTCGGGGGGCTTTTGTCATTATTTCATTAATTTATATATAGCCCGGCGGTTCCAGGACCGAAGCCGGGAGGCACCGTCGAGCAGACCGGAATTTCTGAGTTGTTTAGACCGTAAACTATGATTTTTACGCCTTGTTTACCGGACAGGTGCTAAAGTCGAGCATGCGGGGTGGCCAGAAATGAAAAAGGTCGTGATCAGGCGGGTCGTCAGGCGACGCCCGTATACGTTATCGGGGGGGGAAGGTCAGCCGCGTATAAGCCGGCTGGTTGACCAGGAAACCGCAAGCCGCTTCAACCCCTCGCTGCTCAATCTGGGGGACACAAGCCAGCCGTGCGAGGAAAGAGACGCGGTGACAGCGGTCTTTGACCTCACCGGATTTACCTCATTCTGCAATCAGGTGGATGCCCACCTTGCCATCCCGCGTTTCCTGAGTGAGTTTCTTGCCTGGTTCTTTGATAACCTCAAGACCGGGCTGACGGCAAAAGACACCGGGAAACACCTTGCCCTATGGGCGGACTTCCCTGCCTTCCTCAAGTTCATGGGCGACGGGGTGCTCATCATATGGTACACCGACCACCTTGATGAGCGGCGGATATGCCGCATCATCGCAATGCTTTACGACATCTGCGCGCGTTACCAGCAGGAGTTCTACCCCCGCATCAGCCAGACAATCCACAACCCACCGGCAGTGCTGCGCTGCGGGCTTGCCCGGGGCAAGGTATTCGGCATCGGCGGGGGGAAGGACTTTGTCGGCCATTGCATCAACAACGCGACACGGCTTTCGCACCTCAAGCCATTCTCCTTCTGTTTTCCCCAGCGGGGCTTCCCCGTGAAGGAGCACCTGACCGCGGACTACCTCTCGCTTTTTACCCTTGTTCACATACCGGTCCGCGGCGTCGGCAACGAAGAGCCCGTCTGGGTACTGCGGAAGGAAATGGAGAAACTTTCGTCAAAGGGGAATTCCTCCGTTTTCCCGCAGGTAACATCCGCGACCGGAAACAGAAGCAGGGGGTGATGATATGGGAATCGGCGAGATACTGCCAAGGCTGACCAGAGACGCCCCGGCGAAGGACCGTATTTACCCGCCACAGAAGAATATCGCGGTGGACGACCACAGGATTCCCCCCACACCCCAGCTCACCGGCATCCTGGAGCGGGCGATCAATGCGGCGAAGGTCATCCTCAACGCCGAGGCATCATCAATCCTTCTCTTCAGGGACAATGACCAGGACCTCTTCTTCGAGGCGGTGAGTGGTCCGGGCGCCAGGACTCTCAAGCAGGTCAGGATCAACAGCCAGTGCGGCATCGCCGGACAGGTCGCCCGTACCGGTAAACCGCTTATCGTGAACGACGTGACCCGCAGCGAGAACTTCCACAAGGCAATAGACATCAGGACCGGTTTCACGACGAAATCGCTCATCTGTGCCCCGCTCATCGCCAACGAGCGCATCCTGGGGGTGATTGAGATCCTGAACAAGCTGGACGGCGGCGGGTTCAACGGGAAAGACCTTGAGGTCACCACCTCCATCGCCGACCTGACGGCACAGGCGCTGGAAAATGCCCACCTCTATCAGGACATACTCAGCACCTTCAGGGCAAGCCTCGTTGCCATCGTCTCCGCCGTTGATGCGAGGCTGCCATCCCGGCGTGGGCATTCCCAGAGAGTCATGGAATACGTGGTGCGCACCATACCCTACATCCCGCTGGGTGCCGGGGAAAGGCAGAGCCTGGAATACGCAAGCCTGCTCCATGACATCGGCAAGATTGCCTTTGACGGAAGAGCGGGCGATGACGCCGGGCCCCATCACCCGCAGGCAGGGGATGTCATGCGGGAGCACCCGGTCTATGGCGCCGCCATGCTCGGGGAGATCCCCTTCTTCGCCCGGGCGGCGGAGCTCATCCTCCATCACCACGAGAGGTACGACGGGCAGGGGTACCCGCACCGCCTGAAGGGTGAGGAAATCCCCTTCGGTGCCAGGCTGATTGCGGTGGCGAATGCGTTTGACGTGATGACCACGGCTCACCATCCCCCGATGAGCGTCGAGCAGTCGCTGAAAGAACTGGCCGACCGCTCCGGTACGGAGTTCTGCCCTGTGGCGGTGAAGGCGTTCACCTACGGGCTGAATGCCAGCACGTCCCTGCCGTCTTGAAGGCACACCGCTCCGCAAGCGGACTGAAAAAACTTCACCCTGCAACCATGCCCGAAATGTGCCATGCACATGTGGGCCGCGGCCTACCGAGAGAGCCCCACGCAAGTTTAGTTGCATAAAGACGGGGAAAAATAGTATAGTATTCAGTAGGAATTTGCCCCTAAGTATTAGACCTTCGGTCCCCCGTTAATCCCTGGAAATTTCTCTGGCCAGTAGCGTCAGGGCTAGAAAGAGGTTAAATCAGCATGTCTGATGAAGGCAGCACCCCGGTCAAAAACGAAAAGCTTGAGAGGATCCTTGCGTCATTTTCGGGAGAAAGGTCAGAGCTGATCCCTATTCTCCAGCGGGTACAGGAGGAATTCGGCTATCTCCCCGAAGAGGTCATGAAGCGTATCGCCGACTTTACCCGTACCCCCGAGTGCACCGTCTTCGGTGTTGCCACCTTCTATGCCCAGTTCCGCCTCACGCCCACCGGCAAGAAGATCATCCGCGTCTGCCGTGGCACCGCCTGTCACGTGCGCGGCTCGGCGAAGGTGCTTGCCGAGGTGGAGAAAAGGCTCGGCATCAGGGCGGGTGAGACCACCCCCGACCTTGAGTACACCCTGGAGACGGTCGCCTGCATCGGTGCCTGTGCCCTTGCCCCGACGATGACGATCGGCGGTAAGACCTACGGCAAGATGACGACGAAAAAAGTCGCGGAGGTTCTAGGTGACTATGATCGCTCAGCAAAATAGCACCCGTACCATATTCATTTGCCAGGGCACCGGCTGCTCTTCCGGGCAGTCCGTGGAGATCACCGATGCCCTGAAGGCAAAAATCGCCGAGCTGGGGCTGAAAAACGTCAGCGTGGACTTCACCGGCTGCCACGGCTTCTGCGAGCAGGGACCGGTGGCGGTCGTTGAGCCGGAAGGCATTTTTTACACCCATGTTACCGTTGATGACGTGGCGGAGATCGCCACCTCGCATCTGCGCGATGGCAGGCCCGTAACAAGGCTTTTTTACAAGGACCCCCTTACCGGTAACCCCGTACCCTACCACAAGGATATCAGGTTCTACAGCCTGCAGAAACGCATCATCCTGCGTAACTGCGGGCGCATCAACCCCGAAAGGATTGATGACTACATCGCCAGCGACGGCTTCAAGGCTCTCAGGAAAGTGCTCACCGGGATGAGCCCTGAGGACGTCATCAACACCATCAGGCGAGCCGGGCTGCGCGGCAGGGGCGGTGCCGGCTTTTCCACCGCCCAGAAATGGGAGTTCTGCCGTAATGCCCCGGGAGACCAAAAATACATGATCTGCAATGCCGACGAGGGCGACCCCGGTGCCTTCATGGACAGGAGCACCATGGAGGGCGACCCCTTCACCGTAATTGAGGGAATGACCATTGCGGCCTACGCCATCGGGGCGACCGAAGGCTATATCTACATCCGCGCCGAATACCCCCTTGCTGTGAAACGCGTGCGCCTTGCCATCGCCCAATGCGAGGAAAAGGGCTTTCTCGGCGACAACATCATGGGTTCCGGCTTCAGCTTCCGTATCCATGTCAAGGAAGGGGCAGGGGCCTTCGTCTGCGGCGAGGAGACTGCCCTCATCGCTTCAATCGAGGGCAGGCGCGGCATGCCGCGTCCCCGCCCGCCCTACCCGGCAACCTCGGGGCTGTGGGGTAAGCCCACCACCATCAACAACGTGAAGACGCTTGCCACCGTGCCCGTCATCATCAACAACGGTGCGGACTGGTACGCGGGCATCGGTACGGAGAAGTCCAGGGGCACCGCGGTCTTTGCCCTCACCGGCAAGATCGCCAACAGCGGCCTCATCGAGATCCCCATGGGGACGAAGCTGCGCGATATCATCTACGAAATCGGCGGGGGTATCCCCGGCGGCAAGCGCTTTAAGGCTGTCCAGACGGGGGGACCGTCCGGCGGCTGTCTTCCTGCCGCCTATCTTGACCAGCCGGTTGACTACGAATCGCTCACCGCGCTCGGTTCCATGATGGGCTCCGGCGGCATGGTCGTCATGGACGAGGATACCTGCATGG